>CADBMP010000315.1 GCA_902795775.1 uncultured Lachnospiraceae bacterium
AAGTGTACGAATACGTCTTTTCCTGTTTCATCGGAGATGAATCCAAAACCTTTTTTTGCATTAAACCATTTTACTGTACCTTTCATTATACTGCCTCCTAAAAATAAAGAAATATTTGTGTTAAATTCTGCCTGATAACTGCGGCAAAACGCAGAAATAAACAATATCTGATGAAAAACAGCCGTTCTGCAAAAACAGAATGCCCTAAAAACACAGATATGGTTCCAGACAAAAAACCAACACTTGTAATCTATCATATAAATTATATGGTGTCAATGAAATTTTGTGAAAAAATAACAGAAATCATGGAAATATGGGGGAGATATTTTTTTGCACAACTAAATTCTTTGTGCTATAATAGGCACAGGGATAAAAAATGTTTTTAGAAATATCGCAAGAAACAGCAAAGTGCAGATGCACTTTGAAGACCGGAGGAAATTATGCAGGAGAAGCAGAACGGACAGGATGGTTATATCAGAACAGTAAATTATTACGAAACAGATTGCATGCAGATTGTGCATCATTCAAATTATATCCGGTATTTTGAGGAAGCAAGGATTGACATGCTCAAAAAATCCGGGATAGATTATGCGGAGCTGGAAAAGCGTGGGGTAATCATTCCGGTATTGTTTGTTCAATGTGAGTACCTAAAGCCTCTCCGGTTCGGAGATACGTTCCGGGTGGAAAGCCGTTTGTCAGATTACCGGGGGCTGAAATTTGAAATATCTTATGAAATATATCGTGAAGAAAGCGGGGAGCTTTGCACTACAGGAAAAAGCGGACACTGTTTTCTTGATTGGGACATGAAGCCTGTGCGTATGAAACGTGATTTTCCGGATATTCATGCGGTGATGCTTCAGGGACTTGATGCGTGAAGTGCAGCGGAAAAAGTACAGAAAGGATTTTAAATAAAAATGAAGGGGAAATTAAAAGTCATTATTATTACGCTGGTGCTGCTGATTGTAGGGACAGGCGTTTTTCTCTGGAAGATGAATGATCTTTCAAAAAAGCTTGGGGAAAAAGCCGAGGAGCTTTTAAAGGAGGAACGTGATCTTTTAGAAGACCAGAAAGGAAAAGTAATCGACAAGGTCAAAGAGGTTGATATTATTCCTTTATATCTTTCCGGTTCCGAAAAAAATGTGGAAACCACAAAGTTTGCCTCTGTTTCTGAAATCTATTCCAAAAAAAAGTCAGATTCAGTTGCGGAAAGCCTTGCGGCCATCAAAAGAAACAGAAACTGTACCACAAGAGAGCCTCTTTGGGCATATAATCCGTATGGAACGAACTGCAATTCCATGTATGTTTATTTCAAGACATCAGGGAACTGTTACCTGCGTTATACCATTTCTGTAAAAGATAACAGCATCGGTGATTTTACAAGAACAGCATATACGGGTGGTCCTTCTGTAACGAAGGAACATGAATATCTGCTGACCGGTCTGGTGGCAGGAGAGAAAAATTATATTGTGATGAATTTGTATAATTCAGATGATGAGCTTTCGGAAACAAAGGTTTTTTCCGTAGATATTCCAAAAAGTAAGTGCGGTGCGTCAAACAGGCTGTCTGCCAAAAAGGGGACGAGCAAAAAAACAATTTCAAACGGACTGTATCAGGTATTTGGAAAGAAGAAAGCCATTCTTCTTTACGATAATTCCGGGGTGCTTCGGGGAGAAATTCCATTGGAGAGCAATCGTGGAAGAAATGTGGAACAGATTTATGATACTATGACCTATACTGCAGGGGACAGCCTGATTGCACAGGTGGATTTCTTAGGAAGGGTCGTAAGAACATACAGGTTAAAGGGATATAAGCAGGCGGGCGGTTTTATTTATGATGGAAAGGGCTGTCTTTATATGGGGGCTTCTCCTGCAAAGAAAAAAGTTTCGCCGGCAAGCAGAGTAATCCAGCTGACTTTGGAAAACGGTGCTGTTACTGAAATGGTGGATATGAATAAGGTATTAAAGAGTGTATATGAGAAAGCCCGGAAAAAGGCACACAAGAAAAATCCGGACTGGATTGGAATTAATTCCATTCAGCTCATTGGTTCAAATTCGCTGCTCATCAGTTCCAAAAAGCTTTCCAGTATTTTTAAAGTCAGCGGAATAGGAAGCATAGTTCCAAAGCTTGATTATATTATTGCGGATAAAAAGCTGTATAAAGGGTATGACAAAAAACTCAGAAAGAAGCTTTTGAAAAAACTGGAAAAAGAAGATGCACAGGCTGAGGCGACCGAGGGGCCGGTAAACATTTTGAAAAAACCGGTGAAACCGGATCCATTCCCTTCCTTTTTCGGACCTGAGATGATTTCATATAAAAAGAAAGGGGAAGAAGGTGCGTATTCGCTTATCATGTTTGCGGCCGCGCTCGGCAAGACAGAAAAGGGAGATGGAAATTCTTATTATCTGACGTATCAGGTGGATGAAACAGCTGGTACTTACGATTTAAAGAAAAAATATAAGGTTGCCCGGACAAAAAAAGACGGGAATTACATCAGCAATGGGGATCAGTATATTTATTGCTGCAGTGATGGAAATTTCTTTACAGAGTCTGATACCACAGGCAGGGTCCTGAAAGATTTTATGATGACGGACAGGCCATACCGGGTATATAAAAAAGATTATAAACAGTTCTGGTTTCATTGACCGGAAAGAAAAAAAGTTGTATAGTAGGAAACAACAGGAAGAAGGCGGAATGTAAAGCCGGGAAAGCTCATGCAGAGCTTGAAGAGTGGGAGCGTAATAGCGGCAGGAAAATAAAGCTGTCCTGCTGTTATTTCCAAATAAATTTTAGGAGGAAAGAAGAAATGAAGTTTTTTGTTGACACAGGAAAAATTGAGGACATTAAGAAAGCAAATGATATGGGGGTGATTTGCGGCGTAACAACAAATCCTTCCCTGATTGCTAAGGAGGGTGGAAAGAGCCAGGAAGAGATTTTGAAGGAAATTGCAACTATTGTGGATGGACCAATCAGTGGTGAAGTTAAGGCTACGACTGTAGATGCAGAAGGAATGATTGCTGAAGGCCGTGAAATTGCAAAGATGCACAAGAACATGGTCGTTAAAATCCCTATGACAGTGGAAGGTTTAAAAGCAACAAAGGTTCTTTCAAGCGAAGGAATTAAATGTAATGTAACACTTATTTTTACAGCAAATCAGGCACTTTTAGCAGCAAGAGCAGGAGCTGCTTACGTATCTCCGTTCATGGGACGTTTAGATGATATCTCCTGCCCTGGAATTGATTTGATTCAGAGCATTTCTGATATTTTTGCAAATTATCCTGAAATTGAAACAGAGATCATTGCTGCAAGTATCCGTAATCCAATTCATGTAACAGATTGTGCACTTGCAGGTGCAGATATCGCTACGGTTCCATATTCTGTTATTGAGCAGATGACGAAACATCCTCTTACGGATCAGGGAATTGAAAAATTCCAGAAAGATTATATTGCCGTATTTGGTGAGTAATCTGTCGAAAATGCAGAAGCTGTCTGCTGTTGCATACAATGTTTTTCCTGCGTGCATCAGTTTTTCAGAACAGCCGAGCCTGGAACAGCAACATTAAAATAAAAAAATTGGAGGAAAAGATGGATACTTTAGCATTAAAAAAGAATGCGAATGAGATTCGTAAAGGGATAATAACAGCAGTACATAGTGCAAAGTCCGGTCATCCGGGCGGTTCCCTGTCAGCAGCAGACATTTTGACTTATCTCTATTTTGAGGAGCTGAATATTGATCCGAAGAATCCGAAGAAGGAAGACAGGGATCGTTTTGTCCTTTCAAAAGGCCATATTGCACCTGGATTTTATTCTACTCTGGCACAGAGAGGGTTTTTCCCGGTGGAGGATTTAAAGACGCTTCGTCATACCGGCTCTTATTTACAGGGGCATCCGGATATGAAACATATTCCGGGCGTGGATATGTCCAGTGGTTCTTTAGGACAGGGAGGCTCTGCAGCAGTGGGCATGGCATTGTCTGCAAAGCTGGATAACAAGGATTACAGAGTATATTGCCTGTTTGGAGATGGAGAAATCCAGGAGGGACAGGTCTGGGAGGCTTCTATGTTTGCAGGAGCCAGAAAATTAGATAATTTAGTATTTATTGTAGATAATAACGGACTTCAGATTGATGGAAAAATTGAGGATGTATGTTCTCCATATCCGATTGCTGATAAGTTCAAGGCATTTAATTTCCATGTGATTGAAATTGATGCACATGATTTTGACCAGATTGCTGCAGCATTTAAGGAGGCAAGAGAGACAAAGGGACAGCCGACTGCAATTGTGGCAAAGAGCATTAAAGGAAAAGGTGTTTCCTTTATGGAGAATCAGGCAAGCTGGCATGGTGCTGCACCAAATGATGAGCAGTATGAGCAGGCAATGAAGGATTTAGAAGAAATCGGAAAGAGTTTATAGGAGGACAGACATGGCAGAGGTAAAGAAGATTGCAACGAGAGAAAGCTATGGAAATGCACTCGCGGAGCTTGGAAAAGATTATCCGGACCTGGTAGTTTTAGATGCTGACCTTGCGGCAGCAACAAAGACCGGTATTTTCAAAAAAGCATTTCCGGACAGGCATATTGACTGCGGCATCGCAGAGTGTAACATGGTAGGCATTGCGGCAGGTCTTGCTACAACAGGAAAGATTCCGTTTGTAAGCTCTTTTGCGATGTTTGCAGCAGGGCGTGCGTTTGAGCAGGTTCGTAATTCCGTAGGATATCCAAAGCTGAATGTTAAGATTGGTGCAACACACGCAGGAATTTCTGTTGGAGAGGATGGCGCTTCCCACCAGTGCTTAGAGGATTTGGCATTGATGCGTACAATTCCAGGCATGGTAGTAATGAATCCTTCTGATGATGTGGAAGCAAAAGCAGCAGTAAAGGCAGCACTTGATCATGTGGGACCGGTCTATATTCGTTTTGGAAGACTGGCAGTGCCGGTTATTAATGATAAGCCGGATTATAAATTTGAAATTGGTAAGGGAGTTGTCCTGCGTGAAGGCAAGGATGTTACTTTGGTAGCTACGGGACTGGAGGTCAGTGAAACCTTAGAGGCAGCAGAGAAGCTTGCCGCAGACGGTATTGACGCAAAGGTCATCAATATCCATACGATTAAGCCTTTGGATGAGGATTTGATTGTGGCAGCTGCAAAAGAAACCGGCAAGGTTGTAACAGTGGAAGAACATTCTGTAATTGGTGGATTGGGAAGTGCTGTTTGTGACTGCCTTTCAGAAAAAGCTCCAACAAAAGTTTTAAAAATCGGAGTAAACGATACGTTTGGAGAGTCAGGTCCGGCAGTAGAACTGATTAAGAAATATGGTCTGGATGCAGAAGGCATCTACAATAAAGTCAAAGCATTTGTATAAAGATGGTTTTCCGGTCAGACCGGAATATGTGAATATGGCAGGGAAAGATGGTGGTACACAGTTTCTTTCCCTGTCTTAAGAAAATTGCAAAAACGGCAATTTTTAGGCTATGTCCATTGCCTGCAAGCAAGCTTTGAAAGCATGGACATATTAATGAAAAAATGAACGTTTCAGGTTATGTTCATCGCCTGCAAGCAAGCTTTGAAAGCATGGACATATTTATGAAAAAATAAATGCTTAAGCATTTATCATAGGAGTTGCTTTGCATCTCTTTTATGTCCAGAAAGCGTGGACGTATTTAGAAAAAATATATTTAAGTGGGAAAATTGGCGTGACAACGCTTGTTCATAAAAATTTACTCAGAATAAACGATATGTTTTTGTGG
Organism: uncultured Lachnospiraceae bacterium; assembly: GCA_902795775.1. Taxonomy (GTDB): domain Bacteria; phylum Bacillota; class Clostridia; order Lachnospirales; family Lachnospiraceae; genus Butyribacter. The sequence goes on from CADBMP010000315.1 coordinate 5,745, forward strand.
GCAAAAAGGAGGGAGGTGAAAACGGATGGAGGAAAGACATGAAAAAGAGCTTGCTGCAATTAAGAAGTCCATGATATATGAGCTGCGCCTTTTTTTTGATGCAAAGGAACAGACTGCATATACGAAAGAAGAAATTTTGGAAATTTTAGATGAGAAGGCTTTGGAGCTGCAGTAAAGGAATCCCATACATCGTATTTTGATTACATTTCACATGTTCGTGTTCGTGTAGCAGGCACTCTGCCCATCATGCAATTTATGATGGGCAGAGTGCCTTTGTTCGTCTATCGGTGTTCATCAGTTCTAAGGGTGAACTGTTACAAAAAAGTAAAAAATAAAAAAATGAAAAAAAATGAAAAAAGTTGTTGACAAATTTTGCAGACCATGGTAAGATATCATTCGTTGGCGCAAAACGGACAGGATGCTCCGGAGATTCTTCT
>CADBMP010000316.1 GCA_902795775.1 uncultured Lachnospiraceae bacterium
CGCATTAAGGATATCTGAAAAGATGTCATTAAAGGCAATCAGATTTTTTTCTGTGATGTCGTTTTTCATGCAGCTCCTTTCCGGCAGAAGTTTTGCATGGTAAAAAATGAATTGTTGTCATTCCTGGATGTTATTTATGTACATGCTCTAAAAGTAACCAGTTTCTTCCGGCAGAGCTGTGTATGTATTGCACAGATCATAAAAAATAATGACCGGAATTATAGTTGTATTCATGTCATTTGTAAATGAAATTACAGAAAAAACAAATCCATTTCATTTGGAAACTCCTGCCTGTATGCAATTTTATTAAGAGAAATAAGCAAGAGTTTCCAAACAGATGAAACAGATTTTTAGATGTTACTTGATATTAAGAAACTGTTTGCTTGAAATAATTATAGCATGGGTTAAGATAGATGACAAGATTTTTTTTGAAAAAACGCAACAACAAATACTCATATATTGTTTTTTATAATCTGGACGAAATGATATCTGCCAAAAATCCATATATACAAGACTATTGGCAGATAACATAAGCCAGGTTAATAAAAAAACTTAATACTATAAATACGATGTATCTATAAAACAATTCTGGCTGTTCTTGACAAGCCTGACGTGTTCGATTATACTTATATGCAACGGATGTTATGCAAGATGTGTTGCATATGAAAGGAGAAGAGTTAAAGAAGTTATGGCACCAAGAACAAAATGTACAAAAAAAGAAATTGTGGAGGCAGCTGTCAGAATTACAAAAAGAAAAGGAATTGATGGTGTGACAGCGCGCGAAATCGGTGCGGAACTGGGAGTGTCCTCCAGACCGACTTTTACCTGGTTTGAAAGCATTGAGCAGGTAAAGAGCGCAGTCTGTGAAGTGGCAAAGGAGAGATATAAGGAGTATGTAGAGTGCGGGCTTGCCGGCCCGGTTCCCTTTTTGGGTGTGGGTCAGCAGTATATCCGGTTCGCAAAGGAGGAGCCGGAGTTATATAAGTTATTATTTCTTACACCACCGGGCATGACCAGAGGAGGAGCAATGCAGGCACTTAAATTTTCGCAGGATCTGGTAAGGGAGTCGCTAATGCGGATTTATCGTATGGATGCCCATACTGCAGACTGTTATTTTCGGGATTTATGGCTGGTCGTATTCAGTTTTGCCACGCTCATTGTAACAGCAGATTGTCCTTATTCGGAGGAAGAAATGAGCAGGATACTGTCAGAGGTAAGTCTTTCTGTGTGTAAGGCATATAAAGAGGTTCCGGGACTGGTAGATGGAAATTATGATAAGGATGCAATCTTTAAAGAGCTGGTAAAAAAATAGGCAGGATAAAGCCATTTGGTGAAGATTTAGAATGGAGGTGTGGCTGTGAAAATCAGGGTGGAGCAGATTCCCTTGGAGACAGAAGAGGAAGTTAGTGTAAAATGTCATTATGCGGAATCAGAGTGGGTAGAAGGTATAAGAAACGCAGCACTTGGACAGCGTTCGGTCTGTGGATATAAGGATGGAACCATATTTCAGCTGAAACTTTCGGAAATCTATTATTTTGAGGTGGTGGACGGAGCTTCTTTTTTCTATACAAAAAAGGAAGTTTTTGAGGCTCATGAAAAGTTGTATGAATTTGAAAAAATCAGTGAGAGAAGTACATTATTCAGATGCAGTAAATCCATGATTTTAAATGCAGCTAAAATTGATTATATACGTCCTTCTTTTTCTGGAAGGTTTGAAGCTGTACTCTCTAATGGAGAAACTGTTATGGTTTCACGTAAATATGTTACAGATTTGAAACGGTTATTGGGAATTGTAAAATGAAGACTCATTTTTCTTTCCATTTCAATCAGGTTTTCTATGTTTTGTTGTAAAAATGCACAAAAATTCTCTGAAAAGCTTATAAAAATTTAACAATTGTGTATTGATAGAAAAAATGATATGCTATCATTAGCGCAAGCGGTTGCGCATGTTGCTAATGGGTGGCTGTACCGGTGGGGAAAACTGCCGCTTGCAGTCGTTTCTTAAAATCATAAGGAAGGTAGGAGGATATTTATGAGAAAAGCATGGAAAATGGTATTGAGTGGTCTTTTAACTATGGGGATGATGCTGTCTGCATGTGCCATTCCGGCAGCAAAAGAGGATTCAGGAATAGTAGCAGATGATGCAGCTGTGCACAAAAAGGCAGGGACAACAGGCAATAATGTGGTGGAGAAGGATATCTTTGTCAATAAGGTAGAAGGGCTGTCACAGGATTTTATGCGTGGCGTGGATGTTTCCTCTTATATTAGTGTCGTGGAAAGCGGTGCACAGTTTAAAGATGCAGAGGGAAAGGTTCTGGATGATGCAGGATTTTTTGGACTTTTAAAAGAGTCTGGTATCAACTGGGTCAGGCTTCGCGTATGGAACGACCCGTATGATTCAAATGGAAATGGATATGGTGCAGGAAATAATGACATTGAAAAAGCAGTAAAAATGGGCAAATGGGCAACCAGTGCAGGACTCAGGGTGTTCATTGACTTCCATTATTCTGATTTCTGGGCTGACCCGGACAGACAGCTGGTACCCAAGGCATGGAAAGATTTTACCGTGGCACAGAAAGAAGATGCATTATACCAGTATACAAAAGAGAGTCTAAAAAAACTTAAAGATGCTGGTGTGGATGTGGGAATGGTGCAGATTGGAAATGAGACAAATAATGGTCTGGCAGGGGAAACAGATTGGGAAAATATGGCTAAGCTTTTCAAAGCAGGCAGCAGAGCCATTCGTGAAACAAACGGGAATATTTTAGTGGCAGTACATTTCACAGATCCGCAGGTGCCGGACAAGCTCACCGGATTTGCAGAAAATTTAAAGAAATATGGCGTGGATTATGATGTGTTCGCATCTTCTTATTATCCTGCTTCTCATGGAACCATGGAAAATATCACGAAGGTATTAAGTGATGTGGCAAAGAATTATGGAAAGAAGGTCATGGTGGCAGAAACTTCATGGGCGTGGACTGCGGCAGATGGTGACGGTCATTCCCAGACCTTTAACGCAGGTACCTATGCAGATTATGCACTTACGGTTCAGGGACAGGCAACGGAGGTACGGGATGTTGTGGATGCAGTAAACAAGGTAGAAAATGGTGCCGGAATTGGTGTCTTTTATTGGGAACCTGCATGGATTCCTGTAGCTTACGCATATAATGAAAATGGAATCCGGATAGAAGATATTTATCATTCCAATATGGAAAAATGGGAAAAATTTGGTTCCGGTGTAGCATCCAGTTTTGCAGCAGAGTACGTAGAGGATGTATCAGGCTGGTATGGCGGAAGCGTAAAGGACAATGAAGCTTTTTTCGACTTTGAAGGGAATCCGCTGCCATCGCTGACCGTATTTAAAGATATTTATGAGGGAAGGAAAGCCCCGGTGCTGCAGGTGGAAAAAATCAAAAACGGAAAAGTGGAGATACTTTTAGAGAGCTCTGACGTATCTGCAGAAATTGATACCATGAAAGAAAAGCTTCCAAAAACAGTGACAGGAATTTATAATGACAGCTCCAGAAAAGAATTTCCGGTGTCATGGAAAATGGAAGAACTGGAAAATATCAATTCCTTTGGAAATTATACAATTTCCGGAACAGCGTCTTATCAGGACGAATCCGGGAAGGAAAACATAAAAGAAGTTTTTTGTGATATTTCTGTATTTCCAAATAGTATTTTAAAAAATGGTGATTTTGAAAATTTAGAAGATGGAAGCTGGACACTGGAAAATGCAGATACAACAGAAATTAAATGGAATGACACGCCAATGCGTGGCGAGGGTGCACTTCATTTTTGGAACGAAGGAATTGTAAACTTTACCATGAAGCAGACGGTGAAGGCAGAAAGTGCAGGATATTATTGTGCATCTATGTATGTGCAGGGAGAAGAAAAAACGGAAAATGTGCTGACCATTTCATTAGAAAATCTGACAAGTAAGGCTTTGGCTGCAAAGGATATCCCAATGAAGGGCTGGAATGTATGGCAGACGGAAACGACAGATTCTGTTTCTGCAAAGGCAGGAGATGAGCTTTTGGTACTTATTACAGTAAAGGGTGCAGCGGGTGCATGGGGCAGCATTGACGATGTTTTTCTTTATAAGACAAATAAAGCACCAAAGCCATCTGCTGAGGCAGATAAGGAAACAAAGACAAATGCCTGCCAAAAGGTAAAGGCTGCAAAGAAGGCTTATACCATTGCAAAAAAAGGAAAGACGGTAAAGGCTGTATTTCGCATTACTGCGAAAAATAATGAAAAAAAGACGACCGATAAAGTAACTGCTGTAACGAAAAATAAAAAGATTGCAAAAGTGGAAAATATTTTAGTGCAAAAAGGAAAAGTGACTGTTACGGTGAAGGGCGTGAAGAATGGAAAAACGGTGCTTACAGTCAAAATCGGGAAAAAGTCTGCAAAGACGGAAATTCGGGTCAAAAAATAGTCTGTCGGTTTGTTATGCACAGGGGCGCAAAAGAAAATTATACAAAGGGAGACAGGCAAACAGATATGGCTGTCATGGATCCGGTGCATGAACAGAAATATTTAGGTCAGGAGGCAAAAAATGCCTCCTGCTGTTTTCTTTTGGTACAACAATAAAAAAATTACATTTGGAAGAGGATTTCCCGGATGACCGGTTCTTCTATGCGTGTGGCAAACACATTTGGCTCAAATTCTACAATTTCCCCTATCCTTTTCTGAATGACAAAGCGGAGTTTTCCGTCTTTTACTTTTTTATCGGTATAAAGCTTTTTGACTAAAGCTTCTTTGTCGATATATTCCGGAATATCCACAGGAAGTCCGGCAGCAAGCAGCAGGTCTTTCATTTCTTTTACTTCTGCATCTGTCAGATATCCTAATTTTTTTGAAAGAAGTGCCTCGGCCATAAGACCGATGGAAACGGCTTCTCCATGCAGGAGTTTATATTCACTGACGGTTTCAATGGCACGTCCTGCCGTATGGCCTAAATTCAGAATTTCCCTAAGTCCGGTTTCTTTTTCGTCCTGTTCCACGACATGGTATTTGATTTGACAGTTCTTTTCTGCAATGTATTCACAGGCTTTCTTTTCTACTGCAAGGATGGAGGACATATTTTCTTTTAGATAATCGAAAAATTCCCGGTCTGCCATACATGCATGCTTTATGGTTTCTGCAAGTCCGCTTATGAGTTCGCGCTTTGGAAGCGTCTGCCATGCACTGATATCAATATATACTTTTTTGGGCTGGTTAAACAGTCCAATGAGATTCGTGGCAGCAGGAGTATCGACTGCAGTTTTCCCACCCACAGAAGCATCTGCAGCAGCAAGGAGAGAGGTTGCATAATTGATGAAAGGAACCCCTCTTCCATAGGTTCCGGCAATAAAGCCTGCTAAATCAGTCACAACGCCTCCACCCACAGCAATGATGCAGCAGTCCCTGCGGTATTCCTTTTTTATCATTTCATCTTCAATATATGCCTTTGTTTCTCTTGTCTTGCTTTTTTCGCCTGCAGGGAATACAAAGGTATTTACCGTAAAACCAGCATATTCTAAAAGAGAAACAATTTTTTCTGCATAAAGTTTTTCCACATGGCTGTCTGTAATTACAGCAAATTTTTTTATTTTTCCCACCAGACCTGCCTTTAAATCTTTGATCAGTTTATTTCCTAAAGAATAGCCAATTTCAATGTCATAACTGTCATCTACTAGTTTTTTTAATGATACGCCGAATGTGCTCACGATGTTTCTCCTTTCGTTATGGAATCGGTTTCAGCCTGCAAAAAGAAAATTGATGCGAAGCGAAAATAAAATTCAAAAAATTTCATATACTTAGTATAATGGAAAAAAAGAAAAAGCACAAGACAAAGTAGACCTAGTACATCGTAAATTAAGACAAACGAATGGGTCAGTTCATTAAGAAACAATGTGCTAGTATCACAAACATTCATTTTGTGCAATGAAAATGGAATTATGGCGATAGTGCCCGGATGAAGCTATGGCATTGAGCCTGAGTGGACAGTTTGAATCATGGAAGTGGAAAAAATAAAAAATCAGACAGAAAGGAAAAAATTTATGAAAAAAGGGAAGATAATTTTTTTGACCTTTGGCATGATTTGTGCATTGACCGCATGTAGTGGAGAAAATGGAAAAAAGACAGATGAGAAAAAGGATATTACACAAGAAGATGCAAAAGAAAGCAGTGCAAAAGTCAAAAAGCTTACTTATAAAATATATACGGGAGAGGCGGTAAGCATTGCCCCCAAAGAAGGATCTGCAAAGTATCGGTCTTCCGATAACGCAGTTGCCAGAGTCTATAAGGATGGAACGGTGCTTGGCATGAAAAAGGGAAAAGCAGAGATTTCCATGACCATAGGAAAGAATACTTCAAAAATCAAGGTCACTGTGAGAAAGCGGGGCATGGTCTATCCTGAATTTTCTATGATGAAAGGAGAGCATCTGGATTTACAGTTTAGTAATGCTGCGGTGGTCTTTGACTGGGCTTCAGATAATCCGGAGATTGCTTCTGTGACAAAGAAAGGAATCATTACAGCAAAAAAGAAAGGCAGCACGACCATTCATGGAACCGATGGGAAACGGACGTATTTTTGTAAACTGACGGTCACGAAAAAAATAAAAAATATTATTTATCTGACCTTTGATGATGGTCCGAACCGTTATACGACACCGAAAGCACTGGATATCCTAAAAAAGAATAAGGTCCGGGCCACATTTTTTGA
>CADBMP010000317.1 GCA_902795775.1 uncultured Lachnospiraceae bacterium
AGGATATACCGGGTCAGTTACAGCAATCTTCGTGTCATCTGCAAAAATCTCCACAATATTTCCCGAATCACTTTTTGCACCGTCACTGATAAAGATTTCATCTGCATGGATATTGCAGCCACGTTTTTCGTAATCTTCCTTTGCAATGGTGCTCCTTAAAAATTCATAACCTAAATCCGGCGCATACCCTTTAAAGGTACCCTGTACTGCCATTTCATCTACTGCACTGTGCAGCCTTTTGATGACTGCAGGAGCCAGAGGGAGCGTCACATCCCCGATTCCTAAGCGGATCAGCTCTTTGTCAGGATTTGCCTCCGTATATGCAGCCACCTTTTTTGCGATTGTGGAAAAAAGATAACTCCCCGGTAATTTTAAATAATTTTCATTAATACGAAACATAATTCCACTCCATTCTATTTGTAGTATTGAGTTTTTTAATTAACTGGACTTATGATATCTGCCGAAAATCTTGCATATATGGATTTTTGGCAGATATCATTTAGTCCGGATTATTAAAAATCGATATAATAGATACTCCCACAGCATCACACTTTTGTTTATTCATTTTACACGAAAAGCCATAAGTTGGCAACTATTTCACTATATCCTGAATTTGCCCACGCTTTCAAAGCTTGGTTGCAAGCGATGGACATAACTGAATTTGCCGTCTTTGCAAATCTGCCCGCATTTTTATACATGCAACATTATCTGTTCATATAATTTCTGCTTCAATGACAAAATGTAGTCCACCGCCTCTGAAACAGGAACCATCTCTTTTACAGATTTGTCCCTTGTCGTAATCTCCACCATATTTTCTTTCAGGTTTCTCGGACTAACGACCACGCGGATTGGTACCCCTAACAGATCTGCATCTGAGAACATGGCACCCGGTCTTACGCCCTCCCTGTCATCATACAGCACCTCCGTCTGCTTTTTCTGCAGGGTATCATACAATTCATCCGCCACCTTTTTTGTTTCTGCATCATCTGCACGAAGGCAGCAGACCTGCACCTCCCAAGGGGCAATGGTAATCGGCCAGATTGGACCGTACTCATCATGATGTGCCTCACAGATGGATGCGGCAAGCCTTCCGACGCCTATTCCATAACAGCCCATGATCGGGTATTTTAATTCCCCGTTTTCATCAGCATACTGCATATTCATGGATTCGGTATATTTTGTTCCAAGCTGGAAGATGTTTCCGACTTCGATTCCCCGCTTTATGGAAATCGTCTTCTTTCCGCAATGAGGACAGATACCGCCCTCCTTCACCTTTGAAATGTCAAAAAACTGTGGATTATCCAAATCTCTTTCAAAATTAAGCCCGGTATAATGATATCCTTCTTTATTTGCTCCGGCAACCACATTTTTTAATCCCTTCAAGGAAACATCCAGATAATATGTCACCTTGTCAGAAATTCCGTATGGTCCGATATATCCTGCCACCAGAGGGGAATCCTCTGTAATATCTGCAGGATAAAGCTCCTCCCCGGCTAAATTGCGAAGCTTCGTTTCATTGACCTCATAATCCCCGCGCACAAATGCGACCACAAAAGAAAAATCCGAACTTTTCTGGTAGACAACTGCCTTGCAGGAAAGCGTTTCATCGCTCTTTAAGAATCTGCAGACATCTTCTATTGTTTTACATTCGGGCGTTTCCACGCAGGTAAGCTCTGCTTCCTCACCGGTCACGTCATTGATGACCTGATTTTCGGCAGCCTCCATATTGGCACGATAATCACATTCCTCACAGATAACGATGCTGTCCTCGCCCACCGGCGTCAAGAGCATATATTCATGGGAAATATTTCCCCCCATCATGCCGGAATCCGATGCCACCGTCACGACCTCCGGAATCCCTGCCCTTGCAAAAATGCGGTTATATGAATCATAGCAGCGGGCGTAATACTGCTCCAAGTCCTCCTGCGAGGTATGGAACGAATACGCATCCTTCATGGTAAACTCACGCACGCGGATCATGCCGGCACGCGGTCTTGCTTCATCACGGAATTTTCTCTGGATCTGGTAGATCATGAATGGATATTTTGTATAAGACTGCGCATATTCCCTGACTAAGTGAACGGCAGCCTCCTCATGTGTCATGGCAAGCACGAGCCTTGATTTGCTGCGGTCAGTAAAGCGTAACAGCTCATTTCCTACGGATTCGTAACGCCCGGATTCATCCCAGAGGTCTGCCGGAAGCACGACCGGAAATAACACCTCCTGCCCGTCAATGGCATCCATTTCCTCCCGGATAATATTTTCAATCTTTGCCGTAATTCTTTTTAATACAGGAAATTCAGAAAAAATACCATTTCCCACATTTTTCATGTACCCGCCGCGCACCATCAGCGCATGGCTGTCAATCACACAGTCTGCAGGCCTTTCCTTAAATCTCTGTCCAATTAAATTTGCAAGTTTCATTGATTTTCTCTCTTTCTACATTTATTTTTCTTATTTTTTTCTTCTGTCTGGATTTGTTCAAGTGCTGCATACTGATTCGGAAAATCTTTTAAATTTCTTTCCATGACATCCTCTGGATCCATATAAATTCTCCATGCCGAGCACTCCCTGCGAGGCAGACGAACAAAAATAAATCAAAAAGACTTACCATTTATCCGTATCATATTCATCATAACACAA
>CADBMP010000318.1 GCA_902795775.1 uncultured Lachnospiraceae bacterium
CTCTTTTCTTTTTATTTTTAATTCTATTATTTTTCTGAACTCATTATTTACTTTGAAAGTTTCCAAAATATCTCCGGTAGAACTTCACACTCATATATGGATTTTGGGCAGATATTATTTAGTCCGGATAATAAAAAACGATATACTAGCTTACCTGCGCTTTCTTTTCTACTTCTTCCAGGAACGGCACATTTTCATGCGCTTTATCCCTCTGGTGCACCTTTGCCTTTATCATATCCAGGGAAGACCGGATGATTACGCCGTCAAAAATCCAGAGCATAGCAGGAAGAATCAGAATCACGACCACCATACTGATAATGGAACCTCTTGCTAAAAGCGTACAGATGGCACCAATCATATCCACCCTGGAATACATGGACACACCGAACGTTGCTGCAAAGAAACAGAAACCGCTCGTTAAAATGGACTTCATGGACGCCGTATGCGCAATCAAAATCGCATCTTTCTTGCTCCGCTTCTGTACGGTACGCTCTTTGTGATACCTGCTCGTCATGAGGATAGCATAATCCACTGTTGCACCTAACTGGATGGTTCCAATGACGATACTTGCCACGAACGGAAGCTCTGTGCTCATATAATATGGCACCGCCATGTTGCAGGCAATCGCAAACTCAATGACTGCTACCAGAATGGCAGGAATGGAAATGGACTTAAAGGTAAGCATGATGACAATGAAAATTGCCGCAATGGATATCGCATTGACATTTCTTAAATCCACATTGGTCACATCTGCCAAATCCTTCATCATCGGTGCTTCTCCAATGACCATGGCGCTTTTCTGATATTTTTTTACAATACTGTCTAATTTATGAATCTGTTCATTGGATTCATCGGTCGCAGAATCGTAATCCGAACAGATAAATTCAAGCTCATAATTGTCTGACTTCAACATCTTGGTCGCTTTTTTCGGAATCATGTTCTCCGGAAGGTTTGCCCCGACCACGGAATCCAGGCCCAGCGTCCATTTCACGCCATCCACTTCCTTCATTTCCTTCAACATCTGCTCCTTCTCTTTTGCGGTCAGATTGTTCTCCAAAAGTACCAGATGGATGGAGCTCATTTCAAAATGCTCTTTTAAATGCTCATTTGCCTGCGTACTCGGAATATCCTTTGGCAGGGATTTATCCAGATTATAATAAATCTTATAATTGCTGTTTCCGTACAGTGCCGGAACCAAAAATGCAAGGAAAATGACCAGTGCTGCCCAGTGATGCTTCACAATGAATTTAGAAGCCTTATTCATCGGCGGCAGGAGCGGCTTATGCGTCGTTTTTTCGATGGCACCGTCAAATGTAAGAATCATTGCCGGAAGCACTGTAACACAGACGATTACGCCAATGACCACGCCCTTTGACATAACGATTCCAATATCCATGCCCAGCTTAAAGGTCATAAAGCAGAGTGCCAAAAATCCCACAATGGTCGTGACAGAACTGCTGGATACGGAAACAAAAGTATTTGAAATGGCATGTGCCATCGCACGTTTCTTATCATCCGGGTACCGCTTTTTGTTCGCCTCAAAGCTCTCTAAGAGAAAGATGGAATAATCCATGGTGACAGCAAGCTGTAATACCGCTGCCAGTGCCTGCGTAATGTACGAAATCTGTCCAAGGAAGAAGTTGCTTCCTAAGTTATATACAATGGAAATCCCGATGGTCAGCAAAAAGACGAGCGGTGCCACAAAGGAATCCATGGTGATCAAAAGCACCAAAAAACATAAGATTCCTGCCACAACCACATAAATTGGCATTTCCTGAAGTGCTAAATCCTTGATATCCGTAACGACACCGGAAATTCCGCTGGCGTATGCGTTCTTTGCAACGGTCTTCCTTATTTTGGCGATTGCATCCATGGTAGAATCCTCTGATGTCGTCCCTTCAAAGAATGCAATCATCATGGTTGCATCCCCGTTGAAAAAGGCATCCCTTAACTTCTTCGGAAGCATCTCTGTCGGAATATTCGTATCGAACATGTCATCATACCAGAGCACCTTCGTCACATGGTCGATGGCTTCGATTTCCTCCTCCATCTTTACTGCGTCCTTCATGGACATGTTTTCTGCTACAATCATGGAAAAGGCTCCCATTCCGAACTCATCCACCATGACATCCTGCCCTTTTACTGTTTCCAGCGTTTTTGGCAGATAACTCAACACATCATAATTTACCTTTGTGGTCAGATAACCGAACCCTGCCGGAATCACCAATAAAAATGCCAGGATAAGTATGATGTTTTTGTACTTTGCAATCCACTTTCCAACATTTAACATCTTTTCTACTTCCTTTCCTTTTATAATGTTGATTTTCAAAATGACCCTTGGTCATTTTTCAAACTAACCTTAGTATATTCCAAAAATGACCAAAAGTCAATCTTTATTTTTTGTTTTTTTTTATTTTTTTTATTTTTTTTAATAATGGATTCTTTCGCCCAACCAATGCTCCTTCCAATCACTCCCATACGTTCTTATTTCTCCATCCCGCCCCATAAAGCACCCCCTTTCAAGAAAGCCTGATGGTGATACAAGCCCTGCTTTTTCCAAACCAAATAAATATCTGCCGGCTTGTCCAAGCGATGGGGGGATGGGTCATTATACAAAAAGAATGATTATGACACAAGCTCCTCCTTTTCAATTTGACAAGCAATCTGCTATGATATAAACTGAAAGGAAGAGTTTCCGGCGTATGCCGGATGCATCCCACACAGCGGGCAGGAGAAAAAGAACCAGCTGCCTGCTCAATTTAATTTCAAAAAAAGAGGAGGTTATTCAATGAGGATGAAAAAACTAGGAAAAATTATTGTAACGTCCATTTGTACATTTTCTTTACTCTGTACACAGACAGGAACGGACAGAAACCGTGCAAGTGCTGCGGAATTTCAGACAACGCCCACAGATGTAACAACGGCAGCAGCAGGGAATGTACTGATCGGGGTCGATGGAACATTTCTTTCTGCTGATTTACAGGCCGGTGTACAGAGAATCAATGAAATCCGAAAAGAAGCATATGACGAAGGAATTATTTCTGCATATGTACCAGTCCGGCTTTCTGCAGAGCTGATTGGCATTGCAAATATCCGCGCTGCGGAAGCAGCACTTAAAAACAGCCATACCAGACCAAATGGTAAGGATTGCTTTACAGCGACCTATCAGGGCATGAAATCATATGGTGAGATCCTTGCCTGGAATTTTAGCGGACTGGTCGATGGAATCAACCAGTGGTACAGCGAGAAAAGAGATCTGGTGGAGCATACCGGCGGAGTGACCGGTCATTATACACAAATGATCGATCCAAATAATGTCTACATTGGACTAAGCTGTTTTAAAACATCAAGCGGCGTGCAGTATCCTTGCAGCATCTGCGGGGAATTTAATGCTTATGAAAGCCATACTGATGTAACGGACCAAAAGCAGCCGTCCTATAATGTGACACAGCTGATTGAGGTTCCGGAAAGCAAAGTCTCTATCCCGACACAGCCGGATGTGACAGGAAAGCCCGGCGAAAAACAGCCTTTTGGTCTGTCCGTAAAGTATAACAACAGGGTTTCGGCAAAGTTATTCGATCTTTCCTTTACGTCTTCCTCAAAAGAAGTCGCTGAAGTCCTTGACAATCAACTGGTATGCAAGGCACCAGGAAAGACAACGCTTTCTGCAACGTATAAAAACTACATGTATCAGGTCAATGTGACCGTATCAGAAAACGGTGCCACAGCATCGCCTTCCGCTTCTCCAACAGCAACACCAACGGAAAAGCCGACTGTAACACCTTCCCCAAAGCCGACCGTAATCCCTTCAGCTGCACCTGAAAATTCATCTGCACCTGTCCAGATCACGACTCCATCGGCAACGAATTCTCCAGGCTTTTCTCCGTCACCACATTTTTTTGAAGATGACGAGGATGAGTACGATGATTATGACGACGAGGATGAAGATGATGAGGATATAATTTATGAAGTAAGACAATGTAAAAAAATTTATGCATCAAAGAAACAATATGTAATCAAAAGAAAAGGAAAAAGCATTAAAACTATATTTTCATTCAAGACAAAAGCAAATACCGTAATCGCCGCAGATGCAATTACAGTGACTACTTCTAAAAAGAAAATTATAAAAGTAGTAAAGAAAAAACTTGCAGACAATGTTTTAAAAATAACTGTCAAAGGATTAAAAAAAGGAAAAACCACACTTACCGTCAAAGTTGGGAAAAAGCGTGCAAGCACTAAAATCAAAGTAAAAGCCTAAAACCCAAGTGTTTGGTTTTATCAAGTTATTTGTGTAATATTTTTTGGAGAGGGAGTTTTCCCTCTCCTTTTTATGTGCACGCCTGCAAAAGGACATCAGCAGCAGAGCTGCGTACAGGCGGCACAGGCAGGTGTGCAATTTCATCTTCCCTGCCCAACTGCATGCGCCGACAAATAATCCGGACTAATTACTTACCGAATGATGCACCTCCTCCGTGCTGGCGGTAATCGGCAGAAACGTATAACCATTCTTTTTTCCGTATTTGATGATCCGGTCCAGTGCGCCAAGCATCACATCATTATTGATATAATCATGCATCAGAACCACATTGTCATGTTCTTTGCTGAGCTGAGCAAGCACATTCCGGTACAGGCCGTCCGAAGTCCTGATTCCATCCGAATCCCCGGAAGCCACATTCCAGTCAAAATAACGATACCCCCATCCATGAATTTTTTTTGTAATCTTTGTCATGATACCCGGATTGTAACTGCTGACCATGTTGGAGCTTCCGCCCGGAAAACGGGATATGGTGCACCATACACCCATTTTTTTGAAAAAAAGTGCCTGCAGTTTATCTAAATTTTCTTTATAAATTTTCACAGAACGATAAATAATGTCATACTTATGCTGATACCCATGCATTGCCAGCGTATGCCCTTCATCAATCACACGTTTTGTCAGGTCAAAGTCTGCTTTTGCAGGC
>CADBMP010000319.1 GCA_902795775.1 uncultured Lachnospiraceae bacterium
ACGGCCGGGGAGCTCGTCCATCAGTTCCTCAAGATCAAGGAGGAATATCCAGATTATGATGGACGGGTGTACATCAACATCGACGATACCGGCCTTGGAGGCGGCGTCACTGACCGGCTCCGAGAGGTAAAGGCCGAGCGGCGCCTGGGGAAGATGTTTGTTATCCCGATCAATGCTGCAGAGAAGATCGAGACAGACACGCATGATGGAAAAGAGGCAGCAGAGCATTACAATAATCTGACAACGCACATGTGGGCGGTATTGCGAGAACTTCTGACCAATCAAGATATAGAGATAGAGGATGATGCAGAAACATTCGCTCAGCTTTCTATCAGAAAATATTTTATGGCATCTAATGGTAAATTGGAGCTGGAAAGCAAAAAGGAAATGAAGAAAAGAGGGGTAAGTTCGCCGGATAGAGCGGATGCAATGGCATTATCAACATATCTTGGAAAAGCAAAGAAATATACCGGTAGTGCTCCGAGTGCTGATGTTCTGAATGGACTTACTCAATCAAGCAACTGGAAAAATAAAGTATGAGGTGATTGACATGGCAAAGGGTGTTGAAATAGGTCGTATCGGTCAAAAGCGGTACGGTGGGATATTCTATGAAGAATTCATACCGAAGCTTCGAGGTAGGAAAGGTGTAGAGGTGTATTATGAGATGTCTGAAAATGATGATGTCATAGGTGCCATTCTTTACGCTATCGAAATGCTTATCCGGCAGGCAAGCTGGCGTGTTGATCCGGCAGGCGATTCTCCAAAGGATAAAGAGGCAGCAGAATTTGTAGAAGGGTGCCTGCACGATATGCAGGATACATGGACAGATACAATTTCAGAAATCCTTACTTTTCTTGCATACGGATGGAGTTATCACGAAATTGTATATAAGCGTAGGATGGGTAGAACAAAGAACCCGGCGACAAACAGCAAATATGACGATGGACTGATAGGTTGGAGGAAACTGCCAATCCGAGCACAGGAGACACTTTATCAATGGGAATATGACAATGATGATAACCTTTTGGGAATGACACAGATGCCACCCCCTGATTTTGGAATGTTTACAGTTCCTATTGAAAAAGCAATGCTATTCAGAACAAAGAGTAGAAAAGGCAATCCGGAAGGAAAAAGTATTCTAAGAAATGCGTACCGGAGTTGGTACTTCAAAAAACGAATACAGGAATATGAAGGCATAGGAATTGAAAGAGATCTTGCCGGTCTTCCGGTATTTACTGCTCCAGAGGGAATGGATATATGGGCTAAAGATGATCCGGAAATGGCAAGCATCAGGGCGGGAATGGAATCAATGGTCAGGGGAATCCGGCAGGATGAAGTTGCTGGCATAGTAAAACCCTTCGGATATGAGTTTGAACTGCTTAGTTCTTCCGGTTCAAAGCAGTTTGATACAAATGCGGTCATAAACCGCTATGATACCAGAATCGCTATGACGGTGCTTGCAGATTTTATATTCCTGGGGCATCAAAATGTAGGTTCATTCGCATTAAGCTCCGATAAAACGGAGCTTTTCGCAACTGCAATAGGTGCGTATTTGAATATCATCTGTGAGACATTCAATCAGCAGGGGATTCCGAGATTGATAGACATAAACGGAGAACATTTCAATGGGATCACAGATTATCCGACTTTGGAACATGGAGATATTGAAGATGTGGATATCACTAAGATGGGCGAATT
Source organism: uncultured Lachnospiraceae bacterium (assembly GCA_902795775.1). Lineage (GTDB taxonomy): Bacteria > Bacillota > Clostridia > Lachnospirales > Lachnospiraceae > Butyribacter. The sequence goes on from CADBMP010000319.1 coordinate 1,699, forward strand.
CATAGCTCAAATGACAGGTATAGGTGTCCTCCTTCCAGATGAAGGATTAGAAGACTATGTAAGGGAAATAGGGCATCTGCCTGATAGAACAGAAGTTGATACAAGAGAAATGGATACAAGAAGGGCAGAATCACTTATTAACCAATGGACCAAAAGCCAACAGGAAAAAGAAGGAAGTCCAGATGATGAAATCAAAGAAAAGTTAGAGGCAGAAGAGGCTAAAAAACGTTTAGGGAGGTAGTGAATGTTCAGATTTGTTTTGAAAAAGTCGAGGCACCGCATTTTCAAAGCAAAACAATCAGATGATGCTAAAGAAATCCTGAATAGAATAAATACATATTTACATGAAAATGCTGAGGAGCCTGTGGAGCTGTTGACAAGATTTTGGGATGATCAGCAAAAGGCGATTACCTATCAGGAATTACGGCAGATTGTCCTAGCTGGCTTGGTTTCGGTGGAGCAGATTGAAGAATGGAGGAAAGACTATTCTGTTTTGGTAAATAACTCCTTAAAAACTTTATGGGAGACTGCGATTAAAGCAGGTGCGTATAGCCAGCCTTTATTAGATGATAAGACATTTTCTTTTGATATGACATATCCAGGTGTGCAGAATTGGATTAAGGAAAGAGGTTCTGCGTTTGTAACTGCAATTACGGATGAACAACGAAAAGCTGTATCGTCATTGCTTCTTAGGGGTGTGGAACAAAACTCTAGCGTGGATGAGGTTGCAAGAAATATCAGGACTTGCATAGGTCTTACTTCCAGACAATCCATAGCTGCTGCTAATTTGTATGAACATACAAAACAGGCACTAAGAAAGCAGCATCCCAGAATGTGGGATTCTACCATAGAAACAAAGGCAAGACATACCGCACAGATGTATGCAGAAAGAGCACACAGGCAAAGAGCCATGAATATAGCACGAACAGAAATGGCGTATGCATACAATCAGGGTGCCGATTTTGGGATAAGACAGGCATATAGGGAAAATCTGATTGGAGCATATAAGAAAGTGTGGACTACTTCTGGGGATGAAGGGGTGTGCTCTTATTGTGCTGGTCTTGATGGTAAGGAAGTTGGCATGGATGGAAACTTTGGTTTCGGAAGGGGATTATTCGGAACGGAAGGAGAGCTCCCGCCGGCACACCCTAATTGTGCTTGTGCTATTGAGTATATAGAGATTGAACCGCCAACTTTTCAAGGGCTAATCGTTAAAGATGTTACAGATGAATATATAAACGATGCTACGCCGGGGATTGGAAAGGTGGAGATGGAAAAGGGGTATAAAGCCGGAAGTCGCCAAAATGAAGTTGAAACAGCACAATGGCTACATGATACATTAGGCGGAGACATTGTTTTGTTGAAAGAATCAGATAAAGATTCACAAAAAATGCCAGATTTTTTGTGGAAAAACAAACTATGGGAACTGAAAAATACAACTACTATAAAATCTGCTGATGATGCAATCAGACGTGGTTTGAAACAAATAATCGGAAATCCTGGAGGAATCATTCTGGATTATGGTCGTAATGAGATTGAGATTCAAGAACTTGAAAGATTGATAGAAAGCAGAATAAGGAGAAAGAGAACCGTTCAGGTAGATATTATGATTATTCTCCAAAAAAAATTAGAAAAAGTTCTCAGGTATAAAAAATAGAGACCCCTCGCCAGAACGGGTGAAGGACCTCTATATGTTCAATATACCATTATTTGATTTTAGATGCAAGATTTTTTTGAAAGGAGTTAAAAAATGTCAGATTCAGCGACTAAATATACTATCTGCAAGCGGGATGATGATCGGATGCTTGCTTTTGGTTGGGCTTCGGTGGCTATCAGGGCAGATGGTGAAGTGATAGAGGATTGGCAGGGCGATATAATCGAGCCAGATGTTTTGGAAAATGCTGTTTATGAATATGTGATGTTTTATGGCGATGGCGGAGAGATGCACGATCCGGACAGCGGAGTGGTGGCAAAGCTGGTTGAAAGCGTGGTATTCACGCCAGAAAAGATGCAGGCTATGGGAATACCGGAGGGAACACTTCCGGTGGGCTGGTGGATTGGCTTTAAGGTAACA
>CADBMP010000320.1 GCA_902795775.1 uncultured Lachnospiraceae bacterium
AGAATCCGGGGGAGATAAAAGCCTTGCAAGTCAGATCGAAGTCTTACGGAAACAGCTTGGCAGATACAACAAACAGAAATTTGAAGTTTACGATTCCTATACAAAAGGCAATCTGACCAGAGAGGCTATGGCAGAGAAGAACGCATCTCTCAAACAGAAGATTGCTGAAATAGAAGAACAGATTTCAGAAAAGGCAGAAGAACTTGCAGCACAGAAAGAAAGCTGTACCGAAGAACAGGAAGAATGGCTTGACATGATTGCCGGTCTGGAGGAATTTGATGCTGACAGACTTAGGAGCATAATACAGCAGGTCAACGTGTACGCAGAGGACAGGGTAGAGATCGTCTGGAATATGGATGATTTTTTCTCTGGAATATGATATAATCCATATTAGATTTATCAGGGGATGTATTCCATATTAGTGTTGAGTGGTCGGAGGCTCTGGAAATGAGCCTCCGGGATTTGCAAAAAATTTCAATTTTTTTTGTTTTTAACTTGACACGAGCAGAGGCACATGGAGGACAGGAGGCAGTTGATATCATGTCAGAAGTCCTTCCGGGTCATTATGATGTGGTCCTCATGGATATTAAAATGCCGGGCATGGATGGATATACGGCTGCAAAGAGGATTCGCAGCCTTCCGGATCCTGTGAATTCAGCTGTTCCAATCCTTGCCATGTCAGCCAGTGTGCTGGAGGAGGAAAAAAAGCATGCAAGGGAGGCGCAAATGAATGATTTTATCACGAAACCGATTGAGAGTGAACATTTGGAAAAAGTTTTAAAGGAGATTTTGTCATAAAAGGAGGGATTTTATTCTATGCAGGCATCCGTAAAGTATAAAAATATTCTTTTGATTATCTTTATGATCCTCATGATCAGTGGTACGAGCCTTTATTATTTTGGACGAATCTTTAAAGAAAATCATGAAAAAATATATAGCAGGATGGTAGAAAATCTGGCAGAAACAACAGCTCTTTCGGTGGATGTGGAGAACGTGGTGAAGCTTCGGGAGAAGGTGGAAAAACGGTTCGCTTCTGCGGTGAGGAGAGTGGACAATGAGAAGATGGGAACAACAGAGTACCAGAATTATATGGCCATATTTAAAGATATCGAGGAGTCGAAGGCATACCGGCAGGTCTATAAGGAGTTACAAAACATCCGGGAGGCGAACCATGCAGAGAAACTTTATATTGTCTTTCTGGATGAGCAGAGCCAGTCGGTGGTGTATCTGGTGGACTCAGAGGAGAATGGAAGGGTCTGTCTGCCCGGTTCCTTTGATACCCTTGCTTCCGGAGAAATTTCCGTATTGGAAACACCGGGGAAAAAACCGGAGCCTTCTCTATATGAGACATCACCGGGGGATTGGGTCATCAGCACCAGCAGGCCGGTTTATGACAGCGAAGGGCATGTGTCCGCATTTGCATGTGTGGATATTGCCATGACGGAGGTGTTTGGCAGGCGGAACCGGATTCTTCTGAATGCGGCACTGGTCATTCTGATATTTGCACTGGTTTATGGTGTCGTTGGATTGTATATTTCCAGACGGCTCCTGACAAAGCCGCTTAATGTCCAGGATAAGCTGATGGAAGAAAAGAAAAACTTGGAGAGGGCGAACCAGTCCCTGATTCATAAAGCAAGGGCGGCCCAGAAGATTACGGAGCTGACCAATTCGCTTTCCCTTCTGTTTAACAACATGCCGGTCATGGCATCTGTAAAGGATGTGGCAGACAGACGGTATCTGGCGTGCAATGTCAGGTTTGCGGAATATGCGCATAAGGCATCTCCGGAAGATGTAATAAATCTAAAGGATGACCAGATTTTTGATATGAAAACGGCATCCCGGATTCTGGTCGATGATGAAATGGCAGTAAAGATGGATGAGCCATATGTATTTCACGAGGAAATCAATGCTCCGGGGGGAGGAAAACGGCATCTGCAGACCACGAAACTGAAATTCAGGGATGCTGGTGGAAGGCTCTGCATCCTTGGCATGAGCATGGATGTTACAGAGTTAGTGATGGCGCAGGAGGAAAATGTCCAGACCAAAAGAGCGTATGAGGAGGTGCAGAGGGAAAGCGTGACCTTTTCACAGATTGCACGTACCCTGTCTTCCGATTATATGTTTCTGTATTATATAGACCTGAACACAGATGTATATATGGAATTTGATTCCAATGTGAAAAATCTGGGGATTGAGGTGGCACGCTGTGGCAGGGATTTCTTTGCGGAGAGCAGAAAAAATGCCATGGATGTCCTTTATGTGGAGGATCAGGCAGTCTTTTGCAAAGTATTTACCAAGAAGAACATACTTTCCACGATTGACCAGAACGGTTTTTTTATGCACGCTTACCGTCTTATGATTGAAGGTGTGCCGGTCTATATGAGTATGAAGGTCGCACGGATGGAGGATGATGAGTCACATTTGATTGTGGGCGTGACGGATATCAGTGAACAGATGAAGGATAAGGAGGAACGGGAACGTTTAAAGGAGGAGCAGATTACTTTTTCACGTATTTCCGCATTGTCCGGCCAGTACCTGTGTATTTACACCATAGACCCGGAAAATGACCATTATATTGCATTTTCATCTGCGGAAGAGATGGAAAGCTTTGGACTGTTAAAGGAAGGATATGACTTTTTTACAAGGTTTCAGGAAAGGCTTCCGGAGATTGTTCATATGGAGGATGTGTCGCTCTGCCGCATGATTCTGAATAAGGAAAGCGTTATGAAGGAAATCAGGAATAGCGGATTCTTTTCGCTGGAATTTCGTATGCTGATCAAAGAAGAGCCCCGTTATGTGCATCTGAAGGCTGCTGTGGTCAATGAGAAAGACGGACCGCAGCTGATTGTGGGTATCAGTGATATAGATGCCAGGGTTCGGAAGGAAAAGGCGATTGCTTCCGATTTGAAAGAAGCGAAGACCAGGGCGAATTACGACATCCTGACCGGTGTTCAGAATAAACATGCATATGTGGAGCTGGAAACGAAGCTGAATCAGAAAATCAGCAAACGGCAGCCTGTCCGGTTTGCCGTTGTCATCTGTGATGTGAACGGTCTGAAGGAAATCAATGATACCCTTGGGCACAAGGCCGGTGACCAGCTGATCCAGCGTGCCGCCTCCATTATTTCAAATATTTTTCATCATAGTCAGGTCTTCCGTATTGGCGGCGATGAATTTACGGTTATCCTGCAGGATGGATATGTGGACGAACTTGATGGAATGATGGAAGAAATGGCAAAATCAAATGCATATAATTCCGTCATGGGAAATGTCGTGATTGCCTGTGGTATGTCACTGTATGACGGGGATGACAGTGTGCTGCCGGTGTTTGAAAGGGCAGATGCTGCCATGTATGAAAATAAAAAGGCATTGAAAGGGGGGGCGCAATATGTCCGGTAAAACTTTAAAATTGGTAATATTCTTTTTTTTCCTGCTGGTATTTGCTCCGGGAGTGTGCCTTGCTGCAGGAGCACAGGAAAAGACCGTCCGGGTGGGCTGGTATGAGAGCCCGTTCAACAGGATAGATGCACAGGGACACAGGAGCGGCTATGCTTACGAATACCAGCAGAAGCTTGCGGCACATACAGGCTGGAAATATGAGTATGTGAACGGAAGCTGGCCGGAGCTTTTTGAAATGCTGCAGGAGGGAAAAATTGATCTTTTAAGTGATGTGTCGTATACAAAGGAACGTGCGGAAAAGATGCTTTTTCCAACGCTCCCTATGGGGTCAGAAACTTATTATGCATTTGTCATGGTTGATGATGCAGGAAGCTTTGGTTCGGATTTTGATGCATTCAACGGAAAGAAGATCGGTGTGAATAAGAACAGCATTCAGGAGCGGCTTTTAAAGGAATGGCTGGAATCTAACGGAATACGTGCGCAGGTGGTGGAACTTACGGGAGAGGAGTCGGAGTCCGTTGAAATGCTGAAACGGGGGGAAATCAATGCCCTTGTGACCCTGGATGCTTATGGTGATGAAAATGCCCATATACCGATTTGCAAGATCGGGCAGTCAGATTTCTTTTTTGCAGTGAACCTGGAAAGGAAGGATCTTCTTGGGGAATTGAACAATGCCCTGGGCAAGATTCAGGATGAGAACCGGTATTATAACCAGCAGCTTTTTGGTAAATATTTCCAGAATGTCGGGGCAAATGCGTTCCTTACTTCCGAGGAAATCAGCTGGCTTTCCGGGCATGGAACCATACGTGTGGGTTATCTGGATGATTTTCTTCCGTTCTGCAGCCGGTCTGAGGCCGGAAAGAAAGAGGTTACAGGAGCGTTAAAGGATTATCTTGAACAGGCGGCAAAATGTACAAAGAATGCAACCATTGAATTTGAAACCGTACCATATCCGACTGGGGAGAAATTGTTGAATGCGTTGAAAAAGGGAGAGGTAGATTGTGTGTTTCCGGTCGGCATGGATTCCTTTGAAGCAGAGCAGATGGGACTAATAACATCTGTAGCTGTGATGCAGACGGAGCTTTATGCTGCTGTCCGGAGAAATGACCAGATAGGAATTGCCCCGGCGCAGAAGCGGACGGCAGCAGTGGTAAAG
>CADBMP010000321.1 GCA_902795775.1 uncultured Lachnospiraceae bacterium
TCTACGTACTCCTTTACTCTCCCCATCCTGTTCATCAAGCAATATCCGGCAGGCAGCAAATAATCTGTTCGTCCACCAAAAATGCGCAAAAAATCCTGCCATAAAATTTCATTAAGAAATAATGTAAAAGTATAACATACATCAGCAAAATAATCAAGTAACCGAAATTTTCAAAACTAATACTATAATTTCCTTTTGTATTTTTGGCTGACCCCGTCTGCATTCTGCGCCTGACACATAATTACAGACCCCTTTTCCAAAGGTTTTTTCAGTATAATAGAAAACTTCCCCGTTTTTGTAATATCCTCAACCCTGCGTTTTTTTCCATTCACATAAATATACACCTTCGTTTTTGTGCTGGTCACAATGGCGGGAATTATGACGGTCACTTTTTTCTTTTGTTTTTCTGTTACCGTTTTCGTTTTCCCTTTTACCTTCTTTTTCACCTTGACCTTCTCTGTCACAATTTTCGTCACCTTTTTATCCGGGGTTCCCGGTGCAGGTGCCTGTCCGACCAGATCCACCTTTCCCACAATTTTTTTCTTTCCCCGTTTTATATACGTAATCTTTGGCATATCCGGTACCTTCTTCTTTGGCTTAACGGTAATGCTTCCACTGCTTCCTTTTGCATTTTTCATGAAAATCTTTAACTGCTTCGTAGAATCCGTTCGTGGAATAGCAACAGAATAACAGTACATGGAAGTCGAAGGGTCATAATAAAAGCTGTCTTCTGAATAATCCTGTTTTCCAATGGAAACTACTGCAGTGGAATCCTGCTGCTCTGCATAGACCGCAACCGATTTTGAAAGGTTTGTCACCTCCGAAACGGAAACCGGTTTGTTTGGTGCCCTGAGCTGACAATCCCTGGTATCCTCCAGACTATAACGATATACAACATCCACCGTCCGCAGCACAACCATTGTTCCTGCCGTCAGATATTCCGGCAAAGTCATAGTAAATGACCCATCTTCATTCATATTCATAGAACAGATGATGATATTATAAGAGTCATCACATAAACCGGATTTCTGCAAAAGTCCCTTCACATTTGTATTGCCCACATAAACATCTTTTTCTCCCACAAACAGTACCGGATAAGCATACGTATCCTCAAGAGTTCCTGAAATCTTTTTGGATGATGTAGTCACTTCATTTAATGATGGCTTATTAGGACCGGTACGCTTTACCTCCACAACTGTCCTGGCACTTGCCCTTCCCTGGGAATCTGCCGCATACGCATAAAGGGTGGTTCCGGCTTTCTGTGCTGGAATCTTGCAGGAGAATTTTCCAGTGCTTTTTACTTTTGCTGAATATGTTTTTCCATTTTTCAGCCAGAAATATACCGTTGCCCCCGGTTCTGCCGTTCCGCTAATCTTGTTTTTGCGGTTGGAATACGTGTCCACCACCGGAGCACGCAGCACACCGTCATTGATATTTGAAATCTCTACATAAGCAATCCGTTTGTTTCCCAGACCGTCCACAGCACAAATGGAATATACGCCATTTTTTTTACATGAAAAACTGCCGCCGTCCGCAATCTCCTTCGCATCCTCGGTATCCCAGATAAAACTGTCTAAAACATATTTTCCACTGACATATTTTATACTCCGGATTCCTGACCCATCGGTTGCTGAAACAGCGACCTCCACCTGTTTATTTGTTGCTTCCCGGTTCAATACCGCCGTATTGATGGACGGTCCTGTTTTATCCTCTGTATTTATTTTATCAAGATCGACAAGATAATATTGCTGGTCTTCGACCCTGCCAAATGCTCCAAGAATCCATGGTTTCTCCTTTAAAAGCTTTTCTGCAATTACACTGCTTTTTAATACATAACCAGAATCTGTAGAAAACTTCACATGCCAGTTATGGTCCGCTATTGGTTTTAACCCTCCGATACGGGAAAGCTGCTTTAAATATTCCTCCACAAAGGTACGATAATTGCCTGAACTGTATTTCATGACCTGCTTTAAATTCATTTTCTTAAATAGGGCATTGTCCGGCAAAGGATCCGTAATAATCAGGAAATGGTCTTCCGGCTGTATCGCCGCACCATTTCTTGTCAGCGAAATTATCCGGCTTGTATCATTGATTTTATTTCCATCATTGTCATAACGCGGTGCAGCCGCAGTATCAATGTTATAATCCACTCCGTCCAAAAAGTACATATTCTTCCAATTGTTCAGATAATCCGTTTTCAGGGAATACTGAAGCTGCTTATTGCGAAGATAAGAAACGTCATCTGTATTAAACAGTTTCCAAAAGCTGTCAGCAGAAACTGCAGTACCGGACTCTTTTGCTGGATAGAATAAGCTTTTTCCGGGTTCCTCATACCCGCTTACTGACCATTCCAGCCACTCCTTCATCTGGGCTCCAGTTATATCATACAGAACCAGCCTTGTTTTATATTTTACAATGTTATAAATGTTTGCCCTCTTAAAATTCTCACTGATATCAATATAATCATTATCATCTTCCAATCCATACCGGAAATAAGTGGAAGCTGCAACTACAGGATAATCCTTATATTTTTTAAGTTTGTTATCCTTTTGAAGAAGTGCACAGGAAATTTTAATATTGTTCAAAAGCTGAATGGCATCTGTATCCTCTACGGTACCAAAATAATTCTGCAGATCCGTATCCTGTGAGATATCACATACGATCTCGCTGCAGTCTGACATAAAAATTTTTGACCATTTTCCCTGACATTCGTTGATCGACTGATCCACCTCTGTAAATTCATTTACTTCACGAACCTCTGTTTTTCCGCCTAAAATTGTTACTTTGCCCCCACATACCACTAACTGTAAATCTACCACGCCCAGGCTTGCCCCCCGGTTCTGTACCTGCACCAGAGGTTTTCCGTTTACGAAGTTCGTTTCCGGATCGATTCCCGGCAGAGCATCATACATGGTGCTGCGGTTCTTTAATGGAAAATCTCTGTGTCTGTGGCCGCAGAGCACAACATCCACATCCTTAAGTTTTGTCAGGGCATATCCGGTGTCCTCTGCATTTTTTTCCGGATTTTCCCCGCCAATTCCTGTATGCCCTAACACCACCACAAGGTCGGCTCCCTGTTCCTTTAAAAGAGCTGCCTCTTTTTTTACATTTTCAACAATATCCTCTGATTCCAGAACACCGGTATAGTCTGTTCTTTTTTTGGACAGCTTGGACTGCGTTTCTCCGATCAACCCGACTTTTACTTCCATTTCCCTTCCGGATTCTGTCACAATGGATTTTGTAATGATTTTATTCTCTGCCCAGATATGCTTTTTTGTTACGGCATCCCAGACATTGGATAGCACGACCTTTTCTGTCAGCCCTGCCCGGTCGAGCTGGTTCTTCACATATTCTAACGTATATTCAAATTCATGGTTTCCTATGGTAACAGCATCATAATCCATCTTGGACAATGCCGTATAGACCGGCTGTTCCGCAGAAAGATCGTTTTCATAGATATAATCAGTCGTATAATCATACAGGTTGTCACCCAGATCAAAAAGCATGGAATTTTTTTCATTTAATTCCTGCCTTGCTGATTTGATTAAAGATGCAGTCTTGGAAAAGCCACCAGTCGTATAATTGCTTCTTCCGCTTTCATAATCCTCCGTCGTTACCTGGCCATGAATATCCGAAGTAAACATAATACGGAACGGTGCCGGATTCGGCTCTCCTTCCGGTTCTTCTGTTTGAAATGGAGAAGCAGCCACATCTGCACCTGCATCTGTTCCCGGTTCCACGACCTGTTCCGGTACCCCGGTCTCCATCGGACTCACCAAAGGTGAATCCGTTGGTTGATTCGTTGGAACCGCTGTTTCACTCTGACTGTCTGCAGGCTCTGAAGATGCAGACGGTGTTTCAGAAACCTCGTTTAAAGAAACAGGAATTTCTGCAGCAAATACATTTGAATTGCCTGGAATTCCTCCCAAAAACAAGGAACCTGCCAACAGCCACGTCAAAAAAACTTTCTGATGATTTTTCCTGCTCTTTCTCATGTTCAATCTCCATTTCATTAAGCTATATGTACGCTCATACATCGTTTCTTAATTAACTGACCCCTTCGTTTATCCAAATTTCCAAATCATACACAGCTCAAAGCCTCGACATAACCGGACTTATCATATCTGCCAAAAATCCTGCATATATAGATTTTTGGCAGAGAGCATTTCGTCCGGATGATTAAAAAACGATATACAAAAATAAAAGTTTTTAATAATTTTCTCTGACTTTTTACCACATGAATTTTACAAAATCATGTCAGGAATTTGAAAAACTCATGTTAGGTTATTTTATGCATTTTTTTCGTTAATATAATTGATCAGGCCTTCTGCTTTGATGATTTTCTGCATAAATGGCGGAAATGCCTGCCCCTGATACTTCGTTCCCTTCGTCTTGTCCTCAATGATACCGCTGTCAAAATCAATTTCCACCGTATCTCCCGCCTCAATCTCCTTTGCAGCCTCCGGACATTCAATGATTGGAAGCCCGATATTGATTGCATTCCGGTAAAAGATTCTTGCAAACGTCTCTGCGATTACACAGCTGATGCCGGATGCCTTGATTGCAATCGGCGCATGTTCCCTGGAAGAACCACACCCAAAATTTTTGTTCGCCACCATGATATCTCCTTTTTTCACGCGGTTCACAAATCCGGGATCAATATCCTCCATGCAGCTTTTTGCTAACTCCGCCGGGTCAGAAGAATTCAAATACCTTGCCGGAATGATGACATCTGTATCCACATTATCTCCATATTTATGAACAGTACCACATGCTTTCATATTCTACCTCTTTTCTTCGCTGATTTTACGCAATTTTTATATTTTTGTTCTCACTTGGGAACCGTTGTAATGAACCGTTCCATATATATTCTATTCTTACAACCACTTTTTCCATCCACAGCAAAATTACAACGACTGGCAAAAACCTATGCTTTATAAGCCTAATTCCGAAGGCTCAGAGATTTTTCCGGTCACTGCACTTGCCGCTGCCACCGCCGGACTTGCAAGATAGATTTCAGAATCAATATGCCCCATACGCCCAACAAAGTTACGGTTCGTTGTGGATACTGCCCGTTCTCCTGCTGCTAAGATACCCATATGACCTCCAAGACATGGCCCGCAGGTCGGTGTGCTGACAATGGCACCTGCCTCAATAAAGATTTTTAACAGCCCTTCCTCCATTGCCTGCAGGTAGACTGCCTGCGTAGCAGGAATCACAATCACACGAAGTCCTTTTGCAACCTTTCTGTCCTTTAAGATTTCAGCAGCCGTTCTCATATCTTCAATTCTTCCATTTGTACATGAGCCGATTACCACCTGGTCAATCTTTACTTCTCCTGCTTCTTTGACTGTTTTTGTATTTTCCGGAAGATGAGGGAATGCAACCGTCGGTTCTAACGTACTTAAATCAATTTCATAAGTCTCATCATAAACGGCATCTTCATCTGCCTCGTAAACCGTATATTTTTTCTTTGAATGTTCCTCCATGTAAGCAATCGTCTTTTCATCCACAGGGAAAATACCGTTTTTTGCACCTGCCTCGATTGCCATGTTTGCGATGGAAAAACGGTCATCCATGGAAAGAGCAGAAACACCCTCCCCGGTAAACTCTAAGGAACGGTACAGTGCCCCGTCCACGCCAATCATGCCAATCAGATGAAGAATGACGTCTTTGCCGCTCACCCACTTTTTCGGTTTTCCTTTTAATACCACCTTGATGGCAGACGGCACCTTGAACCATGCCTGTCCTGTAATCATTCCGCAGCCCATGTCCGTACTTCCAACACCGGTGGAAAATGCACCAAGCGCACCGTATGTACAGGTATGGGAATCTGCACCAATACAAGTCTCCCCTGCCACGATCAGTCCTTTTTCCGGGAGAAGGGCGTGCTCAATTCCCATTTCTCCCACCTCAAAATAATTGGTAATATCATGCTCTTTTGCATATTCCCTTACACATTTGCAGTGCTCCGCTGACTTGATATCCTTATTTGGTGCAAAATGATCCGGCACCAGTGCAACTTTATCCTTGTCAAATACCGTTTTTTTCTTCAGCTTTTCCACCTCGTGAATTGCCACAGGTCCCGTAATATCATTGGCAAGTACCATATCTAAGTCTGCCTCTATTAACTGTCCTGCCTCCACTGATGGCAATCCGGCATGTGCTGCCAGAATTTTCTGCGTCATTGTCATTCCCATGTTTCTATCCTCCATCTGTAATAATATGATGCCAAGGTCAAAAGGTATAAGCAATAAATCAATCCGTATGGCATCCGTTGGGGACAAAATACCTTTTGACCCCAACATCATAATATAATCATTAGTATAAGTTTATCTCCAAGGTGTGTCAAGTTATATCTTTCTGGTGAGTGCTTCCTTAAGCCCCCAGCTGCAGCCCGGATGTTTGACAGTTTAATCTCTTACAACACTTCAAAAAGCTAGAAATAGCTTAATTTTTTTGTCAAAATTCCTTTTTTTTACTTCCACGTTACTCCAAGTTGTGCTATAATGAATATAGCACAACTTGGAGGTGTTCAATATGAGACTCGGATGGACAAAA
>CADBMP010000322.1 GCA_902795775.1 uncultured Lachnospiraceae bacterium
CATTCGGAGTTTGCAAAAACAGCAAACTCTGTTATGCGCAGAAAACGTGCGCAGTAGATATTGTAAAATAGTCTCGTGCAAAGCACAAAATGCTTGATGGAATAAGGAGACAGAAAATGAAGGAAAATGAGATTTTGAAACGGTACGGTGCGGACCCGGTGGAAATGACCATGACGCTTTTAGAATATGCCGGACTTGCAGATGACATTCCGGGGGCAGATGCGCACATTGGGATTAAACCGAATCTGGTTTGTCAGACACCGGCAGAATATGGTGCCACCACGCATCCGGAAATTGTAGAGGGAATTATACGGTATCTGCAGGAACATGGTTTTTCAAAGATATCTGTGATAGAAGGCTCGTGGGTGGGAGACAGTACAGCAGAGGCATATGTGTTATGTGGTTATCAGACCGTCTGCGAAAAATATCAGGTGCCTTTCATTGATACACAGAAGGATTCTTCCCATAGGAGGGACTGTGGCGGAATGGAGCTTTCTGTTTGTGATGCTGTCAGCGGGCTGGATTATCTGATCAATGTGCCGGTGTTAAAGGGACATTGCCAGACTAAAATGACCTGTGCGTTGAAAAATATGAAGGGACTGATTCCAAATTCAGAAAAACGAAGGTTTCATACGATTGGGCTGCATCAGCCGATTGCCCATCTTTCCTGCGGAATCCATCAGGATTTCATTGTAATCGATCATATCTGCGGCGACCCTACGTTTGAAGAGGGCGGAAATCCTTTAAAAACGGACTGCGTGATGGCAGCAAAGGACCCTGTTCTGGTGGATGCTTATGCCTGCAAGCTTTTAGGGCTTACTGCGGATGATGTGCAGTATGTCAGGCTGGCAGAAAAATTAGGCGTTGGAAGTGCCGGGTTAGCAAAGGCAAGGGTTTTGGTCCTGAATGAAAAAGGGGAGATTTTAAAGGAATTTGCGGCAGATGGGAAAGAGCCGTATGAAAAGAACTTAACGTCTAAAGACCGGATGTTCGAGGTGTCGGTGGACATCGATGAATGTGATTCCTGCAGTGCCTGCTTCAGCAGTCTTACAGAAGCACTTTATCATTTGAAGGAGGACGGGCTTTTGGAAGAACAGAAGCTTTCTAAAATTGCGATTGGTCAGGGACACAGGGGAAAGACCGGGGAGTATGGAATTGGGAACTGTTGCCAAAAATTCACGCATTATATCCCCGGATGTCCGCCAAAGGAAGAGGAAATATATAAGGTCCTGCAGGAATGGAATTAAGTGGAAGGCTGAACGGTTGCAATGGTTTAGCTGAAAAGTAAAGCAGGGAGGTTTTTGCTCCTTGCTTTTTGGTTCTTATTTTTATGAAGAGGCCTGGGAGGTGGAAGAACCGGATGCTCCATGAGGAGCCTGCGTGTCTGCAGGCGTGGCGGGGGCTTCATATCCGCTCAGGTCCAGTGCCGCAAAAGGGGCGAACTGGGCGGCACGCTTTGACAAAGGCATCTGTGGGTGGGTATCAGATACATGGTGCGGCAGGGAAAGCATATCATCATATATGTCTTTTTTATACATGATGTCCTCCAATCTGTTCATTTCTTTGGAGGGTGGTTGCGCCCTCCAACAGGTCAGTGCCCTTAAAAAGGGCATTTTTTCCGTATTTTTGATGAATCTTAAGGACGGCCTCCTGAATATGTTTCTCCCTCTCCAGAAATTTCTTCTGGTCAGCTGTTTTATTTGGTTCAAGCAGGTCGAACAGGGAGAGCTGTTCATAGGTCACATTTGTTTCTGCCTGTGATTCTGGAATGACATGGTTCGCGCAGAGCGTGATGCGCCTTATGAGAAGTCCGGGGGTGATAATACGGTCGAACAGCTCTGACAGGGCATCTGTGATAAGCTTTGTGGAGGAGCAGGGAAATTTCAGGTTCGTTGTTCCGTGTGCGTGTTTTGGGACGGAACGCCCGTAGTGGTCTGATTTTATTTCTCCATGATATTGTTCCTTTTTTAGCGGATCCTTCAGGTTTTCTGCGTCATATCCCACATGGAGCGTCATCTGTCCGGTCGCGAGCTTTTTTCTTACAAGTTTCATGACCAGGGTATCCGCCATTTCTCTTACAATGATTTTTGCTTCCTCTGTCTGGTAAGGGCGGGAGAGGACCTGTCCCTCGCTGATGCTTTTGGTTTCCGGTGCATATTTTTTTGCAAGCTCTATGGTGCATGGCTCCCAGCCCCACGCATGGTCTATGAGGAGCTCTGCATTGACGCCGAACAGCCGGTATAACAGATCTTCGTTATAAAAATCCGTCGGTCTGCCGATGGAGCAGCGTGCTACATCACCCATTGTGAACATGTGGTAATCGGCAAGCTTTTTTGCATAGCCCCTTCCGATGCGCCAGAAATCTGTAATTGGCGTATGCTGCCAGAGAAGTCTGCGGTATGATTTTTCATTCAGATTTGCAATACGTACTCCGTCCTTGTCTGCAGGCATATGCTTTGCCACGATATCCATTGCCACTTTGCACAGGTACAGGTTGGTGCCGATGCCTGCTGTGGCGGTAATGCCGGTCTGGGAAAGCACATCGCGGATCATTGTCATAGCAAGCGTATGCGCATCCATCTGATATGTTTCCAGATAGGGCGTGACATCCATGAACACCTCATCAATGGAATAGACGAGGATATCCTCCGGGGAGATATATTTCAAATAAATCTGATAAATTTCTGTGCTGTATTTGACGTAAAGTGCCATGCGGGGCTTGGCGGTGATATACGAAAGCTCCAGCGCAGGATTTTTCGCAAGTTCCGGTTCATGGAAGGAGCTGCCGGAAAAATGGCGGTGCGGAGCAGAGAGTTTACGCACTGCATTGATTTTTTTTACCATCTGCACCACTTCAAAGAGCCTTGGTCTGCCGGGAATGCCATGCGCCTTTAAGGATGGGGAGACGGCAAGGCAGATGGTCTTATCTGTGCGTGAGGCATCTGCCACGACTAAGTGCGTAAGGAGCGGGTCAAGCCCGCGCTCTGCACATTCAGCAGACGCATAAAAGCTCTTTAAGTCGATGGCGAGATAAGTGTGAGGTGTTTCTTTTTTTTCGTTTTCTTGAAATGGATTCATGAAGCTCCTCCTCGTATAATAAGTTTGTAAGCAAGAAAAACTGCTTATAAACTTATTCTTTTTATATGTATAGTGGTAAGGACATCTA
>CADBMP010000323.1 GCA_902795775.1 uncultured Lachnospiraceae bacterium
GTCAAATATCTGCTGAATGGCGGAACTGCTTTTTGATTCCGATTCTGGAAGAATGTTTTTAGAAATTATATTTGAAACAATCCCGACAATTCCCACGACCAGAATCACTGCTCCTGTTATTAAAATGCCTGCAAGCTGCTTTCTTTTCATGATTTTACCTCGTTTCTGTATTGTATCTTCTACCCGCTGCGCGCCCATGCCCGGCTATGCATAGTACAACGTTTTTTAAGTAACGATGTACCAGATATCTCCCTGAATGGGGCTGTGCATTTAAAAGACAGGCTGCCACAAAATATGACAGCCTGATGTTTCATATGCTGCATAGCAGCACAATATATAAATAAAATTTCCTTAAATTATTATACTTTGGTCTTGATAATTGCCGTCAGAACATCTCCGGCAATGTCTGCCAAGCCCGGAATGCCAGGTTTTTTATACATTCCTGAAGAAACTCCGGCAATAGTACAATATTTCAGAAGTTTCTATAATTGTCCGGCAGCTCTATCAATCCTCCGGCACTTCCACCGTCACCTTCTGCAGATGCCAGATGTCCCTTACGTATTCCTCAATGGTCCTGTCAGATGAGAATTTGCCGACCTTTGCCACATTGAGCATTGCCATTTTTGCCCATCTGTCCGTATCCCGGTATGCCTCTTCCACACGTTTCTGTGCCTCGGCATAAGAACGGAAATCCTTTAAAATGAAGTACATATCCGGACGTCCGCCCTGACCATCTAAAAGAGAATTATAAATATCGCGGAATTCATCATAATTGCCCGGCGCATATGTGCCATCAATCAACTGCGTCAGCACTGTGCGGATATCGGAGTCAAGGTTGTAAATCTCCCTTGGGTTATACTGGTTATTATGTTCGTATTCAATGACCTCATCTGAAGACAGACCGAAAATGAACGCATTTTCTTTTCCGACCTCTTCCACGATTTCCACATTTGCACCATCCATGGTACCGAGCGTGACTGCACCATTTAACATGAACTTCATGTTACCGGTACCGGAAGCCTCCTTGCTTGCCGTTGAAATCTGCTCGGAAACATCGGCAGCGGCAAAAATCATTTCTGCATTTGACACGCGGTAATTTTCAATGAAAACGACTTTTAATTTTCCGCCGATGGATTTATCATTGTTCACCACATCGCCCACGCTGCTGATAAGCTTAATAATGGACTTTGCCCTGTGATATCCTGCGGATGCCTTTGCACCAAAGATAAAGGTCCTTGGATAAAAGTCTAAGAACGGATTTCTGCGCAGCTCATTGTACAAATACATAATATGAAGTATGTTCAAGAGCTGGCGTTTATATTCATGAAGCCTCTTTACCTGTACATCAAAGATGGAACGCGGGTCAACTTCCACACCGTTGTGCTCCTTGATATATTTTGCAAGGCGGACTTTATTCTGGTATTTGATGTTCATAAATTCTTTCTGTGCCAGTTTATCGTTGACATATACAGAAAGCTCGTCAATGTGGGAAAGATTGGTAATCCAGTCATCCCCGATCTTTTTCGTTACCCAGTCTGCCAAAAGCGGATTTCCATGGAGAAGGAACCGGCGCTGCGTGATACCGTTTGTTTTGTTATTGAATTTTTCCGGCATCATCTGATAAAAATCTTTTAACTCCTGGTTTTTCAGGATTTCTGTATGCAGTCTTGCTACACCATTGACAGAAAATCCTGCGACAATGGCAAGATGCGCCATTTTTACCTGACCATCATAAATGATTGCCATACGCTCCACTTTTCCGTAATCATCCGGATACGCCCTCTGAATCTGCTGAATGAAACGACGGTTGATTTCTTCAATAATCTGGTAAATACGCGGAAGAAGTCTGGAGAACAGCTCCAACGGCCATTTTTCCAGTGCTTCTGACATGATGGTATGGTTGGTATAAGCACAGGTCTTGTTTGTAACGTTCCATGCCTCGTCCCACTCAATGCCATATTCATCTACCAGAATACGCATCAGCTCAGCCACTGTAACGGTCGGGTGCGTATCATTTAACTGGAAGCAGACTTTTTCATGAATCCTGCGGATATCATCATGATTCTTCATATATTTTGCCACAGCACACTGAACACTGGCAGATACAAAGAAATACTGCTGCTTTAAGCGAAGCTCTTTTCCTGAGATATGATTATCGTTTGGATAAAGCACCTCGCAGATGGTCCTGGCAAGATTCTGCTGCTCTACTGCTTTCTGGTAATCTCCCTTGTCAAAGGAATCCAGGTTAAAGGTTTCGATTGCCTCTGCGTCCCAGATACGAAGGGTGTTGACTACGTTGTTATTATATCCTACGACCGGCAGGTCATACGGTACTGCACGTACTGACTGATAATCTTTCTGGACAAATTTATTTCTTCCTGTGGCCGGGTCCTGCTCAATAGCCACATAACCGCCAAATTTTACTTCTACTGCATATTCCGGACGTTTCATTTCAAATGGATTTCCATATTTCAACCAGTCATCCGGCTTTTCCACCTGATATCCGTTTTCAATGGCCTGTTTGAACATACCGTATTTATAACGGATTCCACAGCCATATGCCGGGTAGCCGAGCGTTGATAAAGAATCCAAAAAGCAGGCAGCAAGTCTTCCCAGACCACCGTTTCCAAGTGCAGCATCCGGCTCCTGGTCCTCAATGATATTCAGATCCAGCCCTAATTCATCAATTCCTTCTTTGATGGCCTCATTCCCTTTTAAGTTGATAATGATATTTCCAAGTGCGCGGCCCATTAAAAATTCCATGGAAAGATAATACACCGTTTTGGCATCTGTTTCCTCATATCTTTTATGAGTTGCCATCCACTGGTCCACGATGATATCTTTGACTGCGTATGCGACAGATTGGAAAATCTGCTGGTCATCTGCCTCTTTGATGGATTTCCGAAACAACACCTTGACATAATTTTCCACGTCTTCTTTGAACTTTTCTTTACTGATTTCTTTCATTCCGATACTATCCTCCTCTTTGATTTCCACGACTATCCGCAGTTGATTTTTTGTTACAATTCACAGCCGGCTCCGGCATATGTCATTGAAACATAAGCGTACAATTTCTTTTATTATATAACACACATGCCCAAAAAGCAATTTTTTTCTGCCGCCTGATGAAACAAAGTGATAGGGGAGTTACACTTCACACGTGAATGGGACCGGAAGCATCTGTTGCGGGAAAGGCACTTACGGGCTAAAAGAATAATAGTCCGGGCAAAAAACCATTTCCTTTTTAATTATATAATGTTAGTATTATATTATCAAAACTTTCTGACTTTTTGTTTTTTGAAAACAATTCAGGTGGGAGGGCAGCCTTTATTTTCATATGGGGGCCAAACAGCGGAAAAATATTTTTGGTTGCAAATCTATTAAAGAAGGGAGTGGGATAGAATGAAAATGAATAATCAAAAATTTGGCAGCATTATTCGCAAAAAAAGAAAGGAGATGCATCTGACACAGGAAAAATTTGCTGAAATGACAGGGGTTACGGCAGGTTTTATTGGGCAGGTCGAACGTGGAGAGACGTACCCTTCTATTCAAATTTTTATGAAAATGGTGAACATCCTGAATCTGGATACAAACGAAATATTCAATCCATCGTATTATAAAAGTGAAAATAACAATACAGAATTTATAATATTGTTTCAAAAACTAAATAAAAACAATCAGGAGCTGGCCTGGACGCTTATACAGAAACTGATTCAGATGCAGAACGATGAAGAAATACAGAACAGCTGAATCGAACACTTTTCGAACACGCGAAAAAACCTCTCATTAGCAGAGGTTTTTTGCTGTATCTGCACAAAAGCAGACTTCATCATCTCTTTATAAGCCGCTTATATATGGATTTTGGGCAGATATTATTTCGTTTACGGGCCGCCGTCAGTCTCAGACAGAAGGTCCCGCAGGGTCTTTCAGGTCCTTTCGCGTGGCGGTGAGTTTCAGACGCCTTCCGCCAAAGAGTTCAAATTCTTTGAATGTCATGGTCATCTTTTTCTGCCACTCCCATACGACACCCCCATGCAGGAGGCGTACCTGGGCGGTTACTGGAAGGAGTTCACCGCCTTCATCCGCAGCCTGTTCAACGCCACCTTCAAGAC
>CADBMP010000324.1 GCA_902795775.1 uncultured Lachnospiraceae bacterium
AGTCGAAGGATATATCAAATTACAGATTCCTGCTGGAAAGGCAACACCGGCACCTCCTGTTGGACCGGCACTTGGTCAGCATGGAGTAAACATTGTAGCTTTTACAAAGGAATTTAATGCAAAGACGGCAGGTCAGGATGGAATGATCATTCCGGTCGTGATTACCGTATATCAGGATAAGAGTTTCAGCTTTATTACGAAGACTCCTCCGGCAGCAGTCCTTATTAAGAAGGTCTGCAAGATTCAGTCCGGTTCAGGTGAGCCGAACAAAAAGAAGGTTGCTACCATTACAAAGGCACAGCTTCAGGAAATTGCTGAAACAAAGATGCCTGATTTAAATGCAGCCACATTAGAAGCTGCCATCAGCATGATTGCAGGAACAGCACGCAGCATGGGCGTGAAAGTAGAGGAATAATAATGGTTTGCTGATGAAAATGGCAGCAAAGGTTATTGAAATAAAAAGACTGTTATGAAGTAAGGACGTTGTGGGAGGCAGGCATTAATATGCCCATAGACCCGCCGTAAACACCACTATGGAGGTTTTTGATTATGAAAAGAGGAAAGAAATATGTAGAGGCTGCGAAAAAAATAGACAGAATGAAGCAGTATGATTTGGAAGAAGCTGTAAAGCTTGTGAAGGAAGTGGCAACAGCTAAATTTGATGAGACGGTAGAAGCCCATATCAGACTTGGTGTGGATGGACGTCATGCAGACCAGCAGGTGCGTGGTGCAGTTGTTTTACCGAACGGAACAGGTAAAACGGTGCGTGTGCTTGTATTCGCAAAGGGAGAAAAGATTGACGAAGCTTTGGCAGCAGGTGCAGATTTTGCTGGTGGAGAGGAGCTGATTCCAAAGATTCAGAATGATGGATGGCTTGACTTTGATGTAGTTGTTGCAACTCCTGACATGATGGGCGTTGTAGGACGTCTGGGACGTGTCCTTGGACCAAAGGGCTTGATGCCGAACCCGAAAGCAGGAACGGTAACGATGGATGTAACAAAGGCAGTAAATGATATCAAAGCCGGTAAGGTTGAGTACAGACTGGACAAGGCAAATATTGTCCATGTTCCGGTTGGAAAGGTATCTTTCTCAGAGGAGAAGCTGATTCAGAATATTGATGCACTGATGGGAGCAATTACAAAAGCAAAACCATCTGCAGCAAAGGGTCAGTATTACAGGAGTGTTTCCATTTCCAGCACAATGGGACCTGGTGTGAAGTTAAATACATTGAGATATATTTAATGGATTTAATAGTGAACAATAGTTAAGATTGAACGGTTATAAAAAAGAGCTTCGGAATTTTGAAGCTCTTTTTTATGTTATGCTCACGTCCGCATATGGAAATTTTGCAGCAAAGCTGCATGCGGGCGGGAGTGCATCAAAAAGGTATAAAGAAAAGCAGGTATTCTGACGATAACATATATAAGATTGTAATGGCTGTTGGCAAGGAGGAGATGGTTATGGCGGCTATATTGGGTTATAATAATTTGAATTATGATTATTTGCTTAAAAATTGTTATTCTGCAAATCGTTTTGCCAGAAAAGGGGCAGGGCGTGCTTCATTTGGAAAAGCAGATCTGCTTTCCATTGATTCCAGTGCATTAGAAAAAATTTCCAAAAATCTGCAGGCGATTTCTTATGATAAGGACAATGGAAAACAGATTTTTAATAATGCCAAGGCTTTGATTGAAACATATAATAATACGGTAGGGAGTGCAGACAAGCTGGAATCTAAAGAATTAGAGCGTAATATGAAAAAGGTGAAACAGTTTGTGAAGGATCACAGGAATGTTTTAGAGTCTGTGGGAATTAAAATCAGTGCTTCAGGAAAGATGGAGCTTAAAAAAGAAAAAATGTTAGCAACGGGTTCAGAAAAAATGAGGAAGGTGCTTTCTGGAGATTTTGCAAAAAATATGGAGAAATATGCAAAAAAGCTGCAGTCTGTTTCAAAAAAGCTGTTAATAGAGGAAGCAGCAAAGAAAAGCAGGGAGGAAGAAAAAAAATCTATGGAGCTCATGGGTCCGGAATTTGGTTCGGCATCCCCGAGTTCGATTGATTATTATGCGTAAAAACTCCCCCTCAAAAATATTTTTACACGAAACTCTTGACAAAAGAAAATAAAGTAGTATACTGGATTTAGTTTCATAAATTAAAACCGTTGAAGCGGAGATAACGGTAAAAGATGCGCTTACAGAGAGTGGGGGCTGGTGGAAACCCCATAGAGATGCAGTTTATCAAATGGACCGCGGAGGGCATGGTCAAAGGAAAATAAGGTCTACTGTGTATAAGGTCATGTTTTGGCTGTAATGGTTGGAAACTGGCAGGAAAGCAGGAGAAAATTTGATATTTTCTGAGTATTCCATGACGTGGGGCATACGTTAGTTGTCGGAAATATGTTAGTATTTCGCTAAGAGTGTGGAAAACCATGAAGCAAGGTGGCACCGCGGTAGATAAATCAGAAGATATACCGTCCTTGACTGATAATGTAATATTGTCAGTTAAGGACGTTTTTTTTATGCGCAGGGGCGCAAAAAGGAAATGTTCCGGTATATTTTATTTATCTGCCTCATAGCGAGAAAAAGAAACGGTAAAAAACGGCTGTAGAAATGAAAAACAATTAGTGGCGGCTGTGAAAGTTATCAGAATAGGAGGTGTCTTATGATTACATTTGAGGAAGCAGAAAAGATTTCAAAAGGGTATCAGGTTGTGCCTGTCAGCAAGGAAATTTTATCAGATATTAAAACGCCGATTGAGGTGCTCCGTATATTAAAGGGCGTAAGCCATCATTGTTATATGCTGGAGAGCGTGGAAAGTCAGGAGAAGTACGGACAGTACACATTTCTGGGGTTTCATCCGAAGATGGAGATTACCTGCATGAACGGTGTCATGACGGTCAGGAAGGAAAAAGAAACGGTTACAGAGGTTGAGCATCCGGCAGAGGTCATCCGGCAGATTTTAGAGGAATATAAGAGTCCCAAGATAGAAGGAATGCCGACGTTCACCGGGGGCTTAGTAGGGTATTTTTCCTACGATTATCTGAAATATAGCGAGCCAAAGCTTGATTTGAATGCAGAGGACACAGAGGGCTTTAAGGATGTAGATTTGATGCTTTTTGACAAGGTTATTGCATTTGACCATTTTCATCAGAAAATTCATGTTATTGCCAATGCAAAGACAGACCATCTGAAAGAGGAATATGACCGCTGTGTGAGAGAGATTTATGAAATCATTGATTTAATCCGCACCGGCGAGCCTGCAAGGATAGAACCGGGAAGGGTGACTTCGGAGTTTCGTGCCTTGTTTTCTGAAAAGGAATATTGTGAGATGGTGGAACGGGCAAAAAAATATATTTATGAGGGCGATATTTTTCAGGTGGTTTTATCGAACCGTTTAGAGGCAGATTATGAGGGAAGTTTATTTAATGCGTACCGGCTGCTGCGCACCATCAATCCTTCGCCGTACATGTTCTACTTTAGTAGCGATGACATGGAGGTGGCGGGTGCATCGCCGGAAACATTAGTAAAGCTGGAGGATGGAACGCTCCATACGTTTCCGCTTGCAGGCACCAGACCGAGGGGAAAGACGAAAGAGGAAGACCTTGCTTTGGAAAAAGAGCTTTTGTCGGATGAAAAAGAACGGGCAGAGCACAACATGCTGGTGGACTTAGGAAGAAATGACCTGGGGAAAATCAGTAAATTTGGGACGGTCGAGGTGGAAGAGTACATGAAGGTGTTAAGATACTCCCATGTTATGCACATCGGGTCAACGGTCCGGGGAGAAATTGCAGACAAATATACCGGGTTAGATGCGGTAGATGCAGTGCTTCCGGCAGGAACACTTTCCGGCGCACCAAAAATCCGGGCGATGGAAATCATCAATGAATTAGAGAACAATAAGCGCGGGATTTACGGCGGTGCCATTGGTTATATTGATTTTGCCGGTAATTTAGATACCTGCATCGCCATTCGTACCGCATACAAGAAAAATGGAAAGGTATTTGTGCGTTCCGGAGCAGGAATCGTGGCAGACAGCATACCGGAAAATGAATACAGGGAGTGTATCAACAAGGCAAAGGCCGTAATGAATGCGGTGGAACAGGGAATCGAGGTGATGTAGATGATACTTCTGGTAGATAATTATGACAGCTTTTCTTATAATCTTTATCAGCTGATTGGCAGCATGGATCCGGATATCAGGGTAATCCGCAATGATGAGTGCAGCATGGAGGAGATTGAAGCAATGGCTCCGGACCATATTATTCTTTCTCCGGGACCGGGAAGGCCGAAGGATGCGGGAAGATGTGAGGAAATCATTTCCCATTTTAAGGGAAAACTGCCCATTCTGGGCGTCTGCCTGGGACATCAGGCAATCTGTGAGGTGTTTGGGGCAACGGTTTCTTATGCGAAGGAGCTGATGCATGGAAAGATGTCTGTAGTACAGTTGGAAGAACGGTGCAAGCTTTTCCGGGGGCTTGTGAAGAAAACGGAAGTGGCGAGGTATCATTCGCTGATTGCATTAAAGGAGACGATACCGGAGTGCCTGGAGGTAATTGCGGTGACAGAGGATGGTGAGGTAATGGGAGTGAAGCATAAGGATTATGAGATTTACGGGCTCCAGTTCCATCCGGAGTCGATTCTGACGCCGAAGGGAAAAGAAATGGTAGAGAATTTTTTGAAATATTGTTGAAAATTAAGGAGGAGATAGATCATGATTAGAGGTGCGATTATTAAACTGGCTGGTGGAAATGATTTGACAGAGGAGGAAATGAGAAATGTCATGACAGAAATCATGACGGGCGAGGGTACGGATGCGCAGAAAGGTGCGTTCCTTGCGGCTCTTGCCATAAAAGGTGAAACGATTGAGGAAATCACGACGGCGGCAAGGGTCATGCGTGAGCACTGCACAAAGTTCCGGAATGGAAAGGATGCGCTGGAGATTGTGGGAACGGGCGGTGACGGCTCCAATACATTTAACATCTCTACCTGTTCATTCATTGTGACGGCAGCAGCAGGTTATAAGGTGGCAAAGCATGGAAACCGGGCGGCTTCCAGCAAATGCGGTACAGCAGACTGTTTAGAGGCTCTGGGAGTAAAAATCGACCCGGAGACGGAGCTTAGTGAAAGGCTTTTGGATGAAATCAATATGTGCTTTTTATTTGCGCAGAAGTATCATCCGGCAATGCGTTTTGTGGGTGGTCCAAGAAAGGAAATTGGAATCCGCACATTGTTCAACATTTTGGGACCAATCTCTAATCCGGCAGGAACAAATGAACTTCTTTTGGGCGTATATGATGAGGCTTTGGTGGAGCCGATTGCAAGGGTGTTAAGTAATTTGGATGTAAAGCGCGCAATGGTCGTGTATGGAACGGATAAGATGGATGAAATTTCACTTAGTGCGCCAACGAAGGTCTGTGAGGTGAATGAGGGGACGTTCACAAGCTATGAGATTACACCGGAGCAGTTTGGATTCAAGACCTGCAAAAAGGAAGAACTGGTCGGCGGGGACCCGGCAGAAAATGCAAAGATTGCAAGAGAGGTGCTTGGCGGAAAAGAAGGTCCGATGTTAAATGCAGTGCTTTTGAATGCAGGTGCGGCAATCCATCTGGCAGATGGTAAGCTTTCCATTAAAGAAGGAATTGAAAAGGCAAGAGAAGTGATTCAGAGCGGGAAAGCAACGGAGCAGTTAGAAACATTTATTAAGAGAACAAATGAGTAACTGGTGCAGCAGGAATTGAGCTTGATTTACAAACAACAGAAGGCTGTTTTGGCTATTTGGGCTTCGGCAGGGAGGATTTTTATGAATATTTTAGAGGAGATTGCGGAGAAAACGAGAGGGCGGCTTGTGGAGGAAAAGAAAAAAGCCCCTCTTGCCGAAATCAGAAAACAGGCGGAGGAGATGGCATCTGACACCGGGTTTCCGTTTGAAGAGGCATTGAAAAGACCTGGAATTTCCATGATTTGTGAGGTGAAAAAGGCTTCTCCGTCAAAAGGACTGATTGCAGAGCATTTCCCTTATATAGAGATTGCAAAAAAATATGAAGAAGCGGGTGCTTCTGCAATTTCTGTATTGACCGAGCCGTTTTATTTTAAGGGGTCTAAGGAATATCTGCGTGAAATTCACGAGGAGGTAACAATTCCGCTTTTAAGGAAGGATTTTACCGTAGATGAATATATGATTTATGAGGCAAAGGTGATTGGTGCTTCTGCGGTGCTTTTGATCTGCTCCATTTTAGATGATGTAATGTTAAGGGATTATTTTTCCCTTGCAGATGAATTAGGGCTTTCTGCCCTTGTGGAAACACATGACGAGCATGAAGTGGAGCGCGCTTTAAAAGCCGGAGCCAGAATCGTGGGCGTGAACAACAGGGATTTAAAGACATTTACGGTGGACGTAAGGAACAGCCTGCGTCTTAGGAAAATGGTTCCGTCCGATGTTCTATTTGTTTCAGAAAGCGGCATTAAGGGAGAAAAGGAAATAAAAGAATTAAAGGAGCATCAGGCAGATGCTGTTCTGATTGGAGAAACGCTGATGCGTGCAGGAAATGTGGGAGAGGTGCTTGGAAATCTGATACAGGCGGGAAGATAACGGAAGTTTAGGCAGACGGGCAGCCTGATTGCACATGAACGGTAAATACACCGGTACTGTGAAGCGGCTGGAAGGCTGCATGGCTTGTATTGGAAATGTCATAGAAAATGGAGGTAATTATGAGTGCAGATAAACATGGAAGATTTGGAGAGTTCGGGGGGCAGTACATCCCGGAAACCCTGATGAATGAAATCCATAAGCTGGAAGAAGCTTATGAACATTATAAAAATGATCCGGAATTTGTGGAGGAGTTAGATACATTGAACCGCGAATATGCCGGCAGGCCGTCGCTTCTTTATTATGCGGAAAAGATGACAAGGGATCTGGGCGGTGCAAAGATTTATTTTAAAAGAGAGGATTTGAACCATACCGGCTCGCATAAGATCAACAATGTCTTAGGCCAGGTGCTTTTAGCCAAAAAGATGGGAAAGACCAGGGTGATTGCAGAGACGGGAGCCGGACAGCATGGTGTGGCTACGGCAACAGCGGCGGCACTTCTTGATATGGAGTGCGAGGTCTACATGGGAAAAGAGGATACCATAAGACAGGCGTTAAATGTGTACCGTATGGAGCTTTTGGGAACAAAGGTGCATCCGGTGGAGAGCGGCACACAGACCTTAAAGGATGCAGTCAATGCATGTATGCGTGAATGGACGGCGAGGGTGGATGATACGCTTTATGTACTGGGTTCTGTGATGGGACCTCACCCGTTCCCGCAGATGGTGGGCGATTTCCAAAGCATCATCAGCAAAGAGGCAAGGGCGCAGATTCTGGAAAAAGAGGGCAGGCTTCCGGATGTCGTGATGGCATGTGTGGGCGGCGGCAGCAATGCAATGGGTTCGTTCCGCGAATTTATTGACGATAAGGAGGTAAGGCTGATTGGATGTGAGGCAGCTGGAAAAGGCGTGGAAACGGACCGGACGGCTGCGACCATGGCGGTTGGCACAAAAGGCGTATTTCATGGGATGAAGTCTTATTTCTGCCAGAATGAATATGGGCAGATTGCACCGGTGTATTCAATTTCAGCGGGCTTAGATTATCCGGGCGTAGGTCCGGAGCACGCTTACCTGCGGGATTCCGGCAGGGCAGAATATGTACCGGTGACAGATGAAGAGGCAGTGCAGGCGTTTGAATATATTGCAAGAACCGAAGGAATCATTGCAGCCATTGAGAGCTCTCATGCGGTGGCACACCTGATGAAGATTGCGCCGGAGATGGACAAGGACCAGATTATCATCTGTACGCTTTCCGGGCGCGGGGATAAAGATGTGGCAGCGATTGCAAGGTATCGGGGGATTGACCTGCATGAATAAGGTTTGAAGAAGAACATGGAATAACTCGACAGGGGGAATTTTTATGAACAGGATTAAGAATGCATTTTTAGATAAAAAAGCGTTTATTGCGTTTTTAACGGCGGGCGATCCGTCGCTTGATAAGACAGCAGAGTTTATTTTGGAGATGGAAAAGGCGGGGGCAGGACTGGTGGAAATCGGGATTCCTTTTACAGACCCGATTGCGGACGGACCGGTGATTCAGGAGGCGAATATCCGGGCACTGGATGCCGGC
The DNA here is from genome assembly GCA_902795775.1 of uncultured Lachnospiraceae bacterium. Classification (GTDB taxonomy): domain Bacteria; phylum Bacillota; class Clostridia; order Lachnospirales; family Lachnospiraceae; genus Butyribacter. The sequence continues at coordinate 8,152 of CADBMP010000324.1, forward strand.
TGTACCACAGACAAAATTTTTGATATGGTAAAAGAGCTTCGGAAGAAGACGCAGATTCCGCTTTGTTTTTTGGCATATCTGAATGTTTTGTATAAATATGGGTATGAAAGATTTTGCGAAAGGTGCAGTGAGACAGGGATTGACGGGTTCATCATTCCGGATCTGCCGTTTGAGGAGCAGGGAGAGTTAAAGCCTGTGGCTTCAAAATATGGATTGGATCTGATTACCATGATTGCACCGACTTCCAAAGAGCGCATAAAAACGGTGGCAAAAGAGGCAGACGGGTTTATCTATGTGGTTTCTTCCATGGGCGTGACCGGGGAGCGGAGCGAGATTACAACAGATGTGGGGGAAATTGTAAATACCATCCGCACAGTGACGGACACTCCGACGGCGATTGGCTTTGGCATCAGCAAAAAGGAGCAGGTGACAAAATTTGCCGGACTTTCTGACGGTGCCATTGTGGGAAGCGCGATTGTGAAGATTATTGCAAAGTACGGGGAAAATGCGGGAGAAAAGTTATATGAGTATGTCAGTGAGATGGTTTCCGGGCTGCCTCAATAGTATATCGGTTTTTAATAACCTCGACGAAATGATATCTGCCAAAAATCCATATATAATAAGTCGAGCTAATGAAAAACATCAATACTAAGTGAAAATCAGGTATTCACTAAGAGAAGAAAAGAGCAGCTTGAAAAATGGATTTGTATGGAAATAGAACAGCCGGAAGATGCAGTTTTTGGTCTCCCGGCTGTTTTGGGCTGAGTCAACTCTTTGGTACACCAGTAAACAGAGGAGTATTTACTGATGTGTGAAGCGTAACCGGTTTGTGTGCCCTGCAAGCGAAAGCCCAATAATATAATTTCATGCAATCAATTTCCTTTCTTTTATAATCTCCTTATAAAAATCACTGTCTTGGTTAATTTCTTTTATTTCAAATGCGTCCACATTTTTCTTTGTTATATTTCTTATTTCTTCGGCAAATGCAAAAATGTTTACCGGTCTAAAATTTTCCCCGCCGTATACTAAAAAATCCAAATCGCTATCTTTCTGTGCTTCCTCTCTTGCATATGAGCCAAATAAATATACATGCTCTATTCTATATTTTTCGACAAGTGGTTTAACGACGAATAGTATCTCATCAAATGTCATGATTTTTTCCTTATACTCCTGCATACCTGATTCCCTCCTCTAAGATATTTTTATAAAAAGTTGGAATATTCAGATTAAAATCGTTTTCCTTGATTTCATCATAGGAAGCAAGGTACGCCTCTTTATCCACGTTCTGCCTGTTTTTATATAACTCCAACACATGATTCCGGTGTTCCTCACTCATCACATTTTGCGTTTTTACTTTATCAAATAATTTCGATGCATCTATGAACAGGACATCTCTCCCTTCTCTCTATTAAATCATCAAGAAGATCCTTAGCATCTTCGTCCTCATATGCCTCCTCGTATTCCCTTTGTGCCTGTTCCATCGTTTCCGGCTCACAGTCATTTAG
>CADBMP010000325.1 GCA_902795775.1 uncultured Lachnospiraceae bacterium
AAAATCTGTGTCCCGATGGTATAATCCCTTGCATCTTCTGGAAAACCAAGCTCTAAATTTGCTTCCACCGTATCACGCCCCTGATCCTGAAGCTCATAGGCACGTATTTTATTGATCAAGCCAATCCCTCTGCCCTCCTGACGCATATAGAGAAGAACGCCCCTGCCTTCTTTTGCAATCATTTTCATGGCGGCATCATACTGCTGGCCGCAGTCACATCTTGCAGAACCAAGAGCATCTCCGGTCAGGCACTCGGAATATACCCTGCATAACACCGGCTTTCCATCTGCAATATTTCCTTTTACCAGTGCGACATGATGCTCCCCGTTTAATTTATTCACATATCCGTGAATCATAAAATCACCGTATCTGGTCGGCATTTTTGCTTTTGCGACACATTCCACCAGAATTTCATGTTCTTTCCGGTACTGTACCAGATCGGCAATGCGTCCCATTTTTAAATTATGTTTTGCGGCAAATTCTGCCAGTTCCGGAAGTCTTGCCATGTATCCGTCATCTTTCATGATTTCACAGCAGAGCCCGACCGGCTCCAGTCCTGCAATCTTCACCAGATCTACAGTCGCTTCCGTATGTCCGTTCCGCTCCAATACACCACCTTTTTTTGCCTGAAGCGGAAACATATGTCCCGGTGCCCGGAAGTCTTCTGGCTTTGCGTTTGGAGATACGGTCTTCATAGCAGTGATGGAACGCTCATATGCGGAAATTCCTGTCACCGTATCCTTGTGGTCGATAGAAACCGTAAATGCTGTACAATGGTTATCTGTATTTACTTCGCACATCTGGTGAAGTCCCAGCTTATCCGTGTAGCTTTCATCCATTGGCATACAGATCAGCCCTTTGGCATAGGTCGCCATGAAATTTACATTTTCTGTTGTGGCGAACTGCGCAGCACAGATGACATCGCCTTCATTTTCCCTGTCCTCATCATCCACCATGACAACAATTTTCCCATTCCGGATATCTTCCACAATTTCGTCGATCGTATTAAATTTATATTCCATTTCTACCTCTTTTCTGCGCATTTTTTACGCTTTATTATCGTTATTGTCCACAGCTTTGCTGTTCCGGTTGCATATTTCTCTATTAAACTTTATTTTATTTTCATTTTATATTCCAAATCCATGTTTTGTTAAAAAATCCATGGTAAGCCCGGATTTCTCCCTCTCACCGGGTTCTGGCATGGTCACACTGTTTTGAAATCCAAGGAGCCGTTCCACGTATTTTCCTATAATATCATTTTCCAGATTCACAATATCTCCCATTTTTTTAGAAAGAAGTGTAGTATTTTCTGCAGTATGCGGAATCAGGGAAACGGCAAAGGTTTCCTTTGTAAGCTTTGCCACTGTCAGGCTGATGCCGTCAATGGTTATGGAGCCTTTTTCTACAATATATTTTAAAATCTGCGGTTTTGCCTCTATTTCCACCCAGACCGCATTTCCCTCCGGATTTTTTGAACATATGATGCCGGTTCCGTCAATGTGGCCGGAAACAATGTGTCCGCCAAATCTTCCATCTGCAGCCATGGCACGTTCCAAATTTACCGGACTCCCGGGAACAAGCAGACCAAGGGAGCTTCTTCTTAATGTTTCCGCCATCACATCTGCCGTAAATCCGCCCGGAACAAGAGAGGTTACTGTCAGACAGACCCCGTTGACCGCAATGCTGTCTCCCACTTTTGTCTGTTCCAGAACCAGTTTTGCAGAAATGGATAAAACTGCGGAATAATTTGTTTTCTGAATGGATTTTATTTTTCCGGTTTCTTCTACAATTCCCGTAAACATACCTGCCCTCCCGTTTTCATCTGTCAGTTATGGTTTACTGCGTCTTTTTTGTAACAAAGCTTTGTAATCCAGAGACTATTAAAGCAGCACTGCCCTTTTTCTTCCCAGCACATCGTAGCTTAACAGCAGATCATTTCCAATACGCTCCACATCAGGCTTCCCTAAAAAATAAGCTTCTGATGGTGTACCTGCGCCGATTCCCCGAACCGGTGTATATTTTCCGCTGCCTGCAAAAATCTTTGGGGCCACGTAGACCTCGATCCGGTCTACAATCCCCGATTTTAAGGCACTGTTATTCAAAGAGCTTCCTCCCTCCAGTAAGATTCCGTCAATCTTGTCATTTCCCAGTGCCAGCATCAGATCCTGTAAATCCACACGCCCGTCTTTGTCCTTGCAGCAGATGACCTCCACTCCACGCATTTCTAACTCTCTTTTTTTTCTAAGGTCCGAAGAAATGGTTGCGACAATGGTTCGGACGGTTTCTGCCGTCCTGACCAGATTGCAGTCAAACGGAATCCTTAAGCTGCTGTCACAAACAATACGCACCGGATTTCTGCCTTCCGGAATACGGCAGGTCAGATTCGGATTATCTGTAAGCACTGTTCCAATGCCCACCATGATTCCGGAAAGCTCGTTCCTGCGTTCCTGTACCCGTTGTCTTGCAGCTTCTCCTGTGACCCATTTGCTTTCTCCTGTCTCGCAGGCTATTTTTCCGTCTATGGTCATGGCATATTTCATGACTACATAAGGTCTTCCTGTTGTAATATAATGAAAAAACACAGGATTTAATGCATCACACTCTTTTTTCAATACATGCGGAACCACCTCGATTCCCGCATCACGCAGGATTCCGATTCCTTTTCCTGCTACCAGCTCATTTGGGTCATCAGAACCTACATAGACTCTTTTTATGTGGTGCTCAATGATTGCTTCCGTACATGGCGGCTGCTTTCCAAAGTGGCAGCAGGGTTCCAGAGTCACATACATTTCCGCACCTTCGGCACGTTCTGTCAGATTTGCGAACGCATGGCGTTCCGCATGAAGATCTCCGTATTTTTTATGATATCCTTCCCCGATGATCCGGTCTTCCTTTACGATAACAGCCCCCACCAGTGGATTTGGATTTACTTTTCCAATCCCCTTTTTCGCAAGCTCAATCGCACGAAGCATATATTTTTCATTCATATCACTTCTCCTTCCGGTTTTGTCCGTCCGCAAAAAGCTTTTAAGGAAAAAAGCCCTGAATTTCATCAGGGCATAAATCAATCATCGTTCTTTTTCTTCTCTCATCCAGACTATACTGTCGGCTTTGGAATGATGGCACTGTTCAAACACATGTGAACCATGCCGCTTTCACCAAATCATGCTCCCAAGGCAAATCAGCCTGAAAGCTCGCGGGCTTTACCGCCGGTGTGGAATTTCACCACGCCCCGAAGAAAACTCAAGGCTTATTATACATCAAAATTTCGTTGCTGACAAGATGTTATTCTCTAAATTCCAGGGACAGCATTTCTAATGCTGCACTTCACACAGGATTGAAGTGCTCCGTTCTTATTATTTTATGAACCTCTGAATCCACTTTCCGGAAGCTCCCTGATAAAATACCTGGTTTTTATAAAGCCTTCCGGCATATACGGCCAGTCCTGCGGTCAATAAAATCAGAAGTGCCAGATATCCGCTTCCGGCAGCCAGTCCGATATTTCCTGTCAGGATATCCCCGGAAAGCATAAAGGAAGATGTAAACGGCAGTACATATAATAACACCTGTACTGCGCTGCTGTCAATTCCCTGCAGTGGCAGCATATAGGCTGCAAGAAAAGCAATTACCGCAAGCATCTGAAAGATTCCATATGAAGAAGCTAACTCCTCCGCTTTTGCAGCAGGGGCGGCAAACAGCCCGGCAAGCACACAGTAGAAAATAAATCCAAAAATCATAGCCAGCACAGAAAGCAGGATTGCCGGAGCAGAAAAAGCCATGCCGCTTCCAAGCTCTTTCACCAGTGCAGCCGCTTCAAAAATCAGATTGGTATAATCCGGGGAAATCTGTTTTGCTGCAAAATGCCCTAAGAACAATCCCAGGGAAAGCCCGGCTATCCAAAGCAGAATCTGCAGCACCGCAATCGAAACAATCGCTAAAATCTTTCCGGCAATCAACTGGTACGGTTTTACTGTAATCAGCATGGTTTCCATCAGTTTTGATACTTTTTCGGAAATAATAAGCTTTCCGACCGACTGTCCATATAAAAGTACCATCATATAGAGCATGAATATAATGAGCATCGGCAAAAGCATCTTCATCAGCTCTGCCCCAAGCCCTGCGCCTTCTGCGTTTTCTTCTCCGGCAATGTTATGCTCCACATGTACCGGCATCAGGGCTGTCATAATATCTGTTTCCTTTACATTCTCCCCTTTGGAACGTCTGACCAGATCTATGGTACGGAGATTTTCCACATACCCGGTAAGATATCCGTTAAATTCCACCGCTTCGCCATAAGAAATTTCAGACCACTCCGGCAGGTTCACCCTGACCGCATATTCTTTGTCATTTTCTGTAAGCTCTGCATTTAATGCATAACGTTCTTTTTTTCCTGCTTTTATGTCTTTTTTTTCTCCTGTTACAAATTGAATGTTTCCGTATTCCTCTCCTGCAAACTTTCCAAATTCCGAAAAGTCCAGATAAGACAGCTCTGTATGATTTGTCACATAGACCGTCTTTATTACAGATTTATTTTCTTCTGATCCTTTATTCATTGCCATGATCACACAGGCCAGAATACAGCCAAGGCATAAAATCACCGGAAAGAGAAAGGTCGCGAACACAAATCCCTTTCCCTTTGTATTTTGTTTTACAGTGAACCAAAATACCGTTCCCATTTCTTTTTCCTCCTTGCATAAACGTAATATCCGTCTTTACACCATCACCTTATGAATCTTCCTTTGCCTTTCCATGCCGGATGATATATATAATATCCTTTGGTTTCAAAGCCACTCCGTTATAAAACAAAAGATATTCATAAATCCTTGCCGCAATGCGCCACATGATATAAGTCCCTGCCATAAGAAAAAATAATGACAAAATACCGGTCCAGACAGAAATGCCTCCCATTAAAAGCTGCTGCGGTACAAGGAACACAGATGTCACCGGAAACAGACAGCAAAAAAGCCCCAGTCCGCCGGAAATCTTCCCGCTTTCCTGAAACATATTCCCCATGGACATGGCAATCGCGGCATAGCATCCAATAATAACAAGCAGGGTAAAAAGTAACATCCCTTCAGCAGACTCCTCAATTTTGCTGACAGATGCACCTGCAATTCCTGCAATCACCGAAAAGAACAGTATGCCGGAAAGCACAATCAGAATGATCAGGCATACCGACAAGAGATCTGCACCAACAAATAAAGATTTTCCTGATATATCGCTCCATAATCCGGATGCACCATCAAGCACCCGGAGGGACAATATTTCTTTTGAAAGAAATACGGACAGAATACCCGAAAGCACCATTGCCGCCAGTTGGAGAAACAGGCTGCAGACCGCCGCCAGGACTTTTCCTGCCACAATCGCCATCGGTCTTACGGAAAGAAGCAGATATTCCACAAGCTTACTGGATTTTTCCACAATAATGGAATTGGCGATGCTCTGTCCCGCAAAGGTAATGATGAACGTTAAAAGCATAATGAAAACAAGACTGATATAATACTTCTGCAGTGTGCCGCTGTCTTTCGTCTTTTTCTTTCCATCTATATAGGATGTGACCTTTTTTTCCGCCTGCTTAAAATACTCCTCTGAAATGACCGATGTTCTCTGGAGCTTTTGCAGTTTTTCTGAAAACCAGTCTGTTACCTGGTCGATTTCTGAAGAAAGTTTTGTTATATTCCAGCCATGCCGGACTTCTATGGAATACACGCCCTGTTCTTTTTTTATGTTCAAAATACAAAAATCCATATTATTCAAGAGCGGCTCCACTTTTTTTATATCCTCTGTCTCTAAAACCTCTGTAGGGCAGTTGAATTTTTTTGTAAACTTTTCCACAAGCGAATCCAGTTCTTTCTCTTTTTCGTAATAAAAATAAACCTTTGTCAGATGTTTGAACTTTGTTTTTCCGGAAGTTTCTTCTCCGGAAATCCCTGTTTCAGAAACGAAATCCCCATCCTCTTCGTTTACCACTTGTGTCTGTGTATCCCGGTTTAGATAAGAATACACTGGAAGTCCGGCTGCCACGAGCAGACAGAAGACTGCCAGTGTGACCAGATAGGATTTTGATTTCAGGGTCTGCTTTAAGGTAAAGAAAAAGACTTCCCTCCATCCTATAATTTCAATCTTCTTCATCAGATGCGCCTCCTACTGTTTCCACAAAAATTTCATGCAGTGACGGTTCCCTTAATTCAAACCGGACAATCTGATGCCCTTTCTGTATTAGTGAATTTAAGAATGCGCGCGCCTGTTCTTCGCCGCTCACCTTTAATTCCGTTTTGTCCGGTGTCTGCTCTGTTATCTGCAGTCCAAATTCGTTGATTACTTCAGAAAAATCATCATCGCATTTGATTTCCAGTTTTACCCTTCCATATCCCTTTTTTATCTCATTCAGATTCCCCTGCAGTACGGAATTTCCATGCTTTAGGATGGTAATATCTTCACAAAATTCTTCCACTGTTGCCATCTGGTGGCTGGACATGATGATATATTTTCCTTTTTCCATTTCCTGACGGATGATTTTTTTGAATAAATCTGTATTCACAGGATCTAAACCACTAATGGGTTCATCAAAGACCAAAAGATCCGGGTCATCAATCAGGGCTGCCATGAGCTGGATCTTCTGCTGGTTTCCCTTAGAAAGCTGGTCTGCCGTCATGGGCTTTAGCTTCTTTTTTCTTCCACGTGCCAAAGCTGCTTCCGGGTACAAATATTCATCCAGTTCTAAAATTTTTGACCAGTATCTGATTTTCTTTTTTGCCTCCTCTTTTGGGACTTTTTTTAAACTGGCAAAATAAAGAAGCTGGTCCATAAGGGAATATTTTGGGTATAATCCTCTTTCCTCCGCCAGATAACCAATTCTGGTTTCTGAGGTTTTCAAAGGCTTTCCCTGCCAGAGGACTTCTCCGCCATCTTTTGCAATCATATCAAGCATCATACGGATCGAAGTCGTCTTTCCTGCCCCATTCGTCCCTAAAAGTGCATATACGCCGGGCTTTTCCATAGTAAATTCCAGTTCATTCACGACCACCTTATCCCCATATTTTTTTAAAAGTTTTTTTACCTCTAGTGACATGATAAGCTCCTTCCAT
>CADBMP010000326.1 GCA_902795775.1 uncultured Lachnospiraceae bacterium
AACGATAATCTGGTATTATCTATTAGTTTGCTGTGAATGGTAAAAACGTAAGTTTATGCAGCTTAAAGATTATTAGCCGGACAGATTCAGATGAATTGAAAAGCTTTTTTATGTCGCAGTGAAAAGCATGGGGCGTAAAATGGTAGATCAACGAATATAATATTATGTTGACTGGTTGGACTTTTTGGGATAATATATAGGAAATAATTAAATAGTAGGAGGTGCTATTATGTCAAATAGAGGTGAACATCATGTTGTTCCTAATTCTGATGGTGGATGGGATGTAAAGCGTGAGAATGCAAAGAGGGCAAGTGGGCATTATGAGACAAAAGCTGAAGCAATGAAAGCTGGTCGAGAAATGAGTAGAAATGCTAATACAGAACTGATTCCCCACAAAAAGGATGGAACTATTCAGAATCCAGACAGCCATGGAAATGATCCCTGTCCGCCAAAAGACAAGAATAGGTAGACATAAAAAGAAGCTCGTATAGGGCTTCTTTTTATAATATAAAGTTTATCAACGACATTTGTCACATATATCACTATGAAGAACGTATGTCTGTACACATTATACAGCTATATCTATATTAGATTTGCGCCATCTGAAAATGCCAATATAAAAAAGTAGAATCTAAGTTAGGTTTTTATGTGTGCATTTCCATATAGCCATAGGATGATTTTTAATCCTTTCAACTATCTTGGAATCATCAAACAGAAGCTCCGGTCGATAGTTTCCCTGTTCAAATTCATGAAGATATTCTTTTTCCCCATCATTTAGAATCAATAGGTCATCAAGAAAGGCAATTACTGTTTTCTTCATGTTTTCAAGATCGACCTTCTCACCTTTGCGAAGTACCGGAATGAGAGTGTGTCGGATCTTTGAAAACGAAAGATCATTAATGGGAGCGGTTGCAATATCCTTATTGTAATTGCCGGTGCTTCCTACTGTACGATAAAAGAGGACACATTTTCGTAGCATAGGCAACTCGCTTTCATCAAATATCCCAAATCTTATCATGTTGTTTATATCATACAAATCTCGAGCGGCAGTTCGTTCCAGTAGGGCTTTTATTTTGCTGCCAAACAGTTCTGTAGGGGAAAGAGCATTGACTTTTACAAGCATATCCATAAAATCAACATTTACTGTGGCAGTATGAATTGGCAGTGCATGGCAGCGCATGGAATAATTTATTTCAATTTTTATATTATCCCTGTTACCGCCTGCATTCTGGTAATAGTACACTTTTGAATCAAGCGAATGTCTGGCTTTGCTTTTGTCAGAACTGATAGCGTATCCGGATGCGTTCATGTACCGTGATAATATGGAGCTGATTTCTTCTCTGACAGTCAGCATTTCTTCTTTGTTGCAGTTTCGGTTAAAATCCAGATCAATGTCCACGGAAAGGCGTGGCAGATTGAATACAGTAAGATTGATAGCGGTGCCTCCTTTCAGAACCAAGGATTCTGAAAGAAGTGGCTCATCATTGATAAATGCAAGAATATCAATAAGTCGATATACTTTTTCAAGGTTATCACGAATGAATCCAATCTTGGCTGCTTTTTGTTCTAATACGCTTTTATCCAGGTTATACAAGGAAGTCGCCTCCTTCATCTATCGAATTAAAAAGATTTTTTGGAACATATAGTTTCCAATCCGGTTGATAAACCATGTCGGATTGCCGGTCAAGATAGTTTTTCCTGTTATGAATATGACATTTGCATTCATTTAAGAAGTCATTACTTATACGGAGACTATCTTTAAGGTTCTCAAGCAGATAACCGGTCTTCTGCCATAGAAAGATGTGGGCATATTCGTCCAGATAAGATATCAGTTTTGTTTCATCAAGCATTGGCAGAAGTTTTAGGGATTCAATTATCTCCTCAGTTCCTCCGGCTCGTTCTATGTCAAATATACAATCTGCAACAGTGCGTTCTATATCGGTCACTTTCACATTTGGTGTCTGAAAAGGTGATGAAACACCAGATTCTATTTTTGAATTACAAAATTCATAACCAATCCCATCGTATTCAAATGGCTGGAAAACCTTAGATGAGGAAACGGTAATGGTGTAGAATACCTGGTTTGCCACTCCGTGATACTCCAATGCTGAATGGTGCGATATGTAAGCCCCTTGGTTAACAGAACTTCCAATCTCAAATCTATTGGCGAGAGGGTTTTTGCTAGCTAGATCGAGAGCAACATACAGATTTCGCCGGATACTTTGTATATATCCGTTCTTTTTATAGGAGGAAAGAAGGCTTTTGGCGGTCATTTCATTACCGGTCAGTGTTGTTACATATCCAAGGTTGAATATTTTTTTCCTTTGTAGATTTTCAAGATATTTCATTTCATCTCACCTCGATACATATTATACCAAAAAGAAAGTGGAATAACAATACTTATTAAGAAAAATGCGTACATCAATTTGGAAGACATTCAAATCAGTAAATGGCAAACATACACAAATCATTTGCTTCAGATTGAATGACTAAAGATTATAAAGGATATACTTTGTAGTTGAATAGGAATAGAGTGTATGGTAAAATCAACAGTGATATGAGCTACATCATACATGGTTATAATAAATAATCGTGGTTGATTCTGAGGAGAAGGATTTGAACAAGAAAAAAGATAGAATTTTGCATTGGACAGAGAGGTTGTATAAGGATTTGACAGGGGAAGGTGATATTGAAAAAATGCCTCCCGATCTTTTTATGACAGTACCATATGCGTTGAAAGCTATGGAGGAAAAGTGTGGTGCTTGGGAAAGAAAACATTTGGAAAGCTTATGTCTTTATTATAGGGAGGAGATGACGACACCGGAGATAGGAAAATATTTTGGCGTTTCTTCACAGTCGGCTTCTCAATATATAAAAAGGGTCTATTGGAGTTGCGACGGGACAGGTCTTTTTTTGCTATACGCTATGGGATGAGGTATGCGAGGATTCTTGAAATGTTACAGCAAGATTATTGGAGAAATATGAGGTCAAATGCGTATAACGAATTATTTGACATGATAGAAAGACTAAGAACGGATAAGTTGAATGAGGATGAAGTGGCTGCATTGCAAAAGGAGTTCGATGAAGCCATTTTGAAACGTCATTGTCTGAATACCTATAATATGGAAATTGAGGAGCTTGGGCTGAATATGCGAAGTTTGAATTGCCTGAAAAATTCCGGGATTCAAACCGTTGCTGATCTTCAAAAAATGACTCCGGATAATATCCTGAGGATTAGGAACTTGGGTAGAAAAAGCATGGATGATATATTGAATGCCATGGATAAGATGGGAATCAGGTTTGTCGATAAAAATGGGAATCCCAAAATGGTTTAAGGTTGTAATAATAAGTTGGCGCAGGTTTGTCAAATTGCTGTTTGTGGAATCGCCGATAAATGATTTCATGGGTATATCATAGTATATGGAGACTTGTACCGGGAATAAAGAATATATAATCCGTTAGTGAAAGCAGCCCAGTGCAAAATAATATGCATAAGGCTGCTTTTTATGTATTTCATATTATAGATTAAAGTGATTGCGGGGATGTTTGTTGCATAAGATGTCTTTCTGTTTTGCCATGGAAACATGCGTGTATATTTCAGTGGTATGGATTGAACTGTGCCCGAGCATTTCCTGGATATACCTAATATCTACATCCTCTTCCAGTAGTGCGGTGGCGAATGTATGCCGGAACATATGTGGAGTTATATGCTGTTCAATAGCTGCAATGGCAGTATAATGGTTGATCATCCGACGTACTGCCTGATCGTTAAACGAATGCCCTTGCTGATTGGCAAAGAACCTTTTACATGAGGAGATCTCATCCTGATATGCTTCTTTGTATTTTTTTAGTATATCAGTGACCTGTTCGTTCCCGAGTTGTATCCTTCGTTCCTTGGA
>CADBMP010000327.1 GCA_902795775.1 uncultured Lachnospiraceae bacterium
ACAACCGCCCGCTTTCCTTCAGGAAGCATGCGCGGAATATTCTCATAAAAACCGCCTCCGGTAATATGGCAGCATCCCTTGATTTCCACTCCGCCTTTTTTCAGCTCCTGAAGTGTTTTTACATAAATAATGGTCGGAGTCAAAAGGGCTTCACCCAGGCTTTTCCCGTCCAGTGATTCATATGTACGAAGAAGTGCCTCATGTCTGATATCAAATACCTTACGCACCAGGGAAAAACCGTTGCTGTGAATTCCAGAGGAACCAATGCCCACAAGTACATCCCCTTTTGCAATTGTTTTCCCGGTAATCATTTTATCCCGGTCTACGACGCCGACTGCAAAACCTGCCAGATCATATTCATCCACAGGCATCAGATCCGGATGTTCTGCGGTTTCTCCGCCAATAAGTGCTGCACCTGCCTGTCTGCAGCCCTCTGCCACGCCGCTTACAATGGCGGCAATCTTTTCCGGACGGTTCTTCCCGCAGGCAATATAATCCAGGAAAAATAACGGTTCTGCACCTGCACAGATAATATCATTCACACACATTGCCACACAATCAATTCCCACTGTATCATGTTTGTTCATCTCAAATGCAAGCTTTATCTTTGTTCCAACGCCATCTGTTCCTGAAATGAGGGTCGGGTGCTCCATTTCCTTAAAAGCATCCATGGAAAATGCACCGGAAAAACCACCAATATCTGTCAGCACTTCATTCCGCATGGTTGATGCAACGGAATCCTTCATCAGTTCAACGGAACGATATCCCGCTTCTATGTCTACACCTGCTCTTTTATAATCCATGATATCCTCCTTTTGACAGCAGCTGTTTTCCGCATCTGGCAAACAGCCGCCATTTCTCCTTCTTTTGCCTGACCGGTCTGTTTCTGCCTTCCGGACAGGTGATTTTGTTTCTGTTTACATATACAAAATTTTATCATAAAGCAATACATTTGTCATGTGAAAAATGTATGATTTATAATCCTTGCTATCTTCCTGTTTCATAATTCAGAAACAGCTGTACAATACCAACGTAAATTGATTTTGCCGCCTTTTTCCGGAAGCTTTCTTTCTTTAATTTTTTATGATCCCTGTTTCCTGAAATAAAACCAAGTTCAATTAAAATGGCTGGAACTGTATTATGCTTTATGACATAAAAGCCTGCAGATTTTACGCCCCTGTCGTTTGTATGCAGGTCATGGAGCAGCCTGTTCTTGAACATATAAGCCATTTTTTTGCTTGTAAGTCCGTCAAAATCAGCGGAATTATTTGATTTTGAGTAATACACCTCTGTACCATTCGCTGATTTGTTGTAAGCCATGTTCATGTGGAGGCTGATAAACACATCGGCACCTATCCTGTCTGCAAAAGCGGCCCTGCCGCCCAGAGTAATGAAGGTATCTGTTTTTCTGGTCCAATACACCTTGATGTCCGGTGCATTCCCGGAAAAATATTTTTTCATCATTGTATAGATAATCTGATAATTCAGATTTTTCTCTTTCATGCCATGTGCACAGGCACCACTATCCTTCCCGCCATGCCCGGCATCCAAAACCACAATGGAGGAATAAATCTCATCCGGACTGCCCATTTTTACAACAATAAAATTATCTTTTTCATAAATTTTATATCCCTGAAGCGAAGTGGTCTTTACGGTAATAATGGTTTTGCCGCCTTCCTCTGAAACAGTGACTTTTTTTGCTTTGCTGCTGTGGATGAGCATTGGATTCCGTTTATAAAAATCTTTGTATTTTCCCTTTATGGTAATGGTAAAACGTTTTTTTTCATACAGGTCTTCATTTGTGATGGAACGTATGGTCACATCCTTTGGTTTTAATAGAACAAGTGCATATTTTTTATAACTTTCCGGAACCAGAAAATCCATATCATAATACAGGCAGAATTCCAGGGTTGTTTCATCAAACGTGTACGAATAGGACATTTCTTTTTTCGTAAAGATAGAAATAAGCACAGAACCGTTATCTCCGGTGCTGACCTCCAGACCGGAAAGCATATTTTCCCATTCTGTAAATTCTTTCATTTCCAACAGATATTCTGCATCCGGAAACAGGATAGTAAACCCGTTTTTGGT
>CADBMP010000328.1 GCA_902795775.1 uncultured Lachnospiraceae bacterium
AAAGGTATGTTCTCTATGATGAACTACTATCTGCCATTAAAGGGCATGGCTAGTATGCACTGCTCCGCAAACACAGATATGGATGGAAAGAATACGGCTATCTTCTTCGGTCTTTCCGGAACAGGTAAGACGACACTTTCCACAGACCCTAAGAGACTCTTAATCGGTGATGATGAGCATGGATGGGATGATAACGGTGTGTTCAACTTTGAGGGCGGCTGCTATGCAAAGGTAATCGACCTTGACAAAGAATCTGAGCCTGATATCTATAACGCAATCCGCAGGGACGCTCTTTTAGAGAATGTTACGCTGGATGAGAATGGAAAGATTGATTTCAAGGATAAGTCCGTAACAGAGAATACCCGTGTATCTTATCCGATTGACCATATTGAGAATATTGTGCAGAAGGTAAATTCCATTTCTGCCGGTCCGGATGCAAAGAATGTAATCTTCCTTTCTGCAGATGCATTCGGAGTGCTTCCTCCGGTATCCATTTTAACACCGGAGCAGACAAAGTATTATTTCCTTTCAGGATTTACGGCAAAGCTTGCCGGAACAGAGCGTGGAATCACAGAGCCGACACCTACGTTCTCTGCATGCTTTGGTCAGGCATTCTTAGAGCTTCATCCTACGAAGTATGCTGAAGAGCTTGTAAAGAAGATGGAAAAGAGCGGAGCAAAGGCATATCTGGTTAATACAGGATGGAATGGAACAGGAAAGCGTATCACGATCAAGGATACCCGTGGAATTATTGATGCAATCCTTAGCGGTGCCATCAATGATGCTCCAACAAAGAAGATTCCTTATTTTGATTTTGAGGTTCCAACAGAGCTTCCGGGCGTAGATACCGGTATCTTAGACCCTCGCGATACATATGCAGATGCGTCTGAGTGGGAGACAAAGGCAAAAGATCTTGCAAACAGATTCATCAAGAATTTTGCGAAGTATGAGAGCAATGAGGCTGGAAAGGCACTTGTGGCTGCAGGTCATCAGTTGTAAGAAAGAGCTTATAGGTTTTAAAAAGCCCCCGTTCCCATGGGTGAGTACCATGGGGGCGGGGGTATGTTTATGCACAGGTGAAAACATGCCGATTGCATCAGAAGGTTACGGGTGAGTATCATGGGGGTATGTTTATGCACAGGGGCGCAAAAGAAAATTATCCGAAAGACTTTGGCTGCTGTTTGGGTTTTGGGCAGATATCCTTTCATTGGGATTATAAAAAATATATATCAGGGGTTGTCACGAAATAATAGGATTTGAGGTGAATGAAGGAATGGAGCATTGGTTATGGATTGGTTCGGGTTATTTAGTGATTATGAATATCATTGGGCTTGTGGTGATGGGACTGGATAAATCAAAAGCAAAGAGGCATGTTTGGAGAATCCCGGAAAAAACGTTATTTTTTGTCAGTTTGCTGGGAGGGAGCATTGGAACATGGGCGGGGATGTATTTGTTCCGGCATAAAACGAAACATTGGTATTTTGTGATAGGAATGCCGCTCATATGCGTGCTGCAGATTTTGGCTGGAATTTACGTGTCCCTCAAAATGAAGGGCGGACTGTAAAGTATTATTATGTGACAGCAGGAGAGAAAATCTCCTGCTGAAACTGCGCACAATGCGCGAAAACGAAGCCGGATAAATCCTGACTTGCACTCATTTTACAATTCATGGAACTGTAAAATTCTCAAGTGTCTTCCTTTGCCTGATGGCGGTTTCTATCTTAACACAAGAAACAGAATTTCACAATATAAATCTGAAAAAATGGCAACCGCAATCCCACCGGCTTTTGACAATGGGTAGTTCACAATAGTTGGATTATATGTTAAAATCTGGTTATTATTACGGCATGACCTGTGAGGAAAACAGCGAAATCGTAAACGGTAAATGAAAGTGCTTCGGTAGGGGGATTTATATGGATGGCAGTGGATATTACATAGGGCTGGATCTTGGGCGTACATCTGTGGGCTGGGCAGTAACAGATGAAAAAAATGAGCTGCTTCGCGCCAAGGGAAAGGATATGTGGGGCGTGCGCCTGTTTGATGAGGCAGATACAGCGGAGGAAAGAAGAATTTTTCGGAAGAACAGGCGGAAAAGACAGAGAGAGGTGTTAAGAATCCGGGAATTAAAAAAACTATTTTCAGAAGAAATCGGGAAAAAGGATCCCGGATTTTTTTTGCGGTTAGAGGAAAGCGTGTTTTGGACAGAAGACCGCTCAGAGGGAAACTGGCAGTCCTCTGCATTGTTTGCAGGGGATGATTATACAGATGTGGATTTTTACAGGGAATACCCGACTATGTTTCATTTGAGAAGGAAGCTTGCGGTTTCAGAGGAAATTCAGGATATCCGGCTTTTGTATCTGGGACTTTTGCATATGTTTAAGCACAGGGGGCATTTTGGGGGAACAGAAGCTTCTTTGGAGACGTTTTTAGGGGAATACCGGTTTCCTTGTGAGAAGAAAGTGGCAGCGTATGAAAAGCACAGGGAAGATTTGGAAAAATTAAAGCGGGTGGTCAGAGGCTGTGGGCAGACGGCGTATGATGAGATGTTCCGGGTTATGAAGGACGGGCTGGCAAATTACAGTGCATATGCAGGGAGTGTGAACAGCGGGGGAGTAAAAAGCAGAAGAAATGACCCATCCGGGAAAATGAAATCAGAGAGTAAATCAAAAGAGCGTTTTTATAAATATGTGGTGAAAGTGCTTGCACCCGGAAAACAGGAAGGGGAAGTACAGGAGATTTTAGGAGAGATAAAAAAAGGGACTTTTTTGCCAAGGCTATATGGAAAAGAGAATGGTGTGATACCGAACTGGTTTTATGTAAATGAAATGAAAGAAATTTTGAAAAATGCATCTGGACATTTTTTGTTTTTGAACCAGAAAGATAAAGGCGGCAGAACTGTGGCGGACCGGATTTTAAACTTATTCACTTTTCATATACCGTATTTTATTGGTCCGCTGGGGGATGCATATTCAGGGAAAAAGGGATATCATGTATGGGTAAAAAGAAAGGAACCGGGAAAAGTTTATCCATGGAATCTGGAAGAAAAAGTAGATATGAAGGAAACAGCAGAGCGGTTTGTAAAAAGTGAAATCAGGAAATGTGCGTATATTTCCGGGGAACCTGTACTTCCTAAGCATTCTCTTATGTATCAGAAATATCAGGTATTAAATGAGTTGAACGGAATACGTGTGAACGGGGAAAAGCTGCCGGTACAGGTGAAACAGGCACTTTATGCAGAGTTATATTCGGCAGGGGAAACTGTGGAAAGGAAACAGGTGGAGGAGTTTTTGGTGAAGTCCGGTCTGATTGCGGATGGGGCGAAGGATGGCATTTCCGGCCTGGAGGTTCCTGAAAGAGCATCTCTTAGTACAGTGGGGAAATTCAGTGAAGTTTTGGGGGATGCGGTCTTTTGCGCTGCGGATGATGAGATGATAGAAAAAATTGTCTTCTGGATGGCAGTGATGAAAAAGGATGACCGGTATTTGGAGCAATGGATAAGAGAAGAATATGGAGCTTTGGGCAGTGGACGGTTAAATGACTGTCAGATTCAACAGATTCTCAGATTTTCCATGTATGGATGGGGAAATTTTTCAGAGCGGTTTTTGAAAAAAGAAATCCTTACTGCACTCTGGGAAACGCAGGAAACACTTGCAGAGCTTCTTGCGAAACCGTCTCCTTATCTGGAAAGAGTGGAAAAAATGGCAGATTTGTCCGGGCAGCCGCTCCGGGAATGGTGCGGGGAGGATTTTAAGGAAGAATTTTCACATCCTTTTTACAGAAGAATGGTCTGGCAGGCGTACCGGATTTTAAAGGAAATTACGGAGATAAAGCATGGGATGCCGGAAAAAATCTATCTAACCTTTAACGGAAAAAAAGGACAGGAAGAAACGGGGAAAGGAGACTTTTTGGAAACCGGACGGGGTGCGGCTCATATTGTCCGGATATTCCGTCAGGCATTTCCGGATACGGAAATCATCTTTTTAAAAGAAGGTGTCATCAATGTTTTCCGGAAAAAGAATTATCTGCCGTCATTTTCTTTTATCAATGATTATTGTTACGCCGGTGATGCTTATTTGTGCGCTGTACTGGGAAAAGCAAATGAACCGTTTTTTTCGGGAGAGATGACGTGGCAGGAAAAAGCAGAAAAGGCGAAGGAGAAACTGGCATCGGTCTCTGTGATAAAACGTAACCTAAAAAAAACAACGCCGATTGTGACGAAGAAGTGTTTTCTTGGGAAAGGCGGGGTTCAGAATAAAGACACCATAAGATGCGCAAAGCTGGCAAATGAGGAGTCTTATCTGCCGGTAAAGCGGATAAATGGGCGTGTTTTGGAGGTTACGAGATATGGGGGCAGAACCTGTATCAATAATATGTGTTACACATTGGTGGAATATCAGGTGGAAAAAAAGACAATCCGGAGCATGGAGGCACTGCCTGTTTGTCTTGGGGATGCAGAGAAACTGACAGAGGAAAAAATTGAGGAGTACCTTCTGCCCAAAATTAAGCAGGAATATAAGAAAAAGGAGGTTATAAATTTTCGGATCTGCGTGAAGGTGATAAAATACCGTTCGCTTTTGAAAATCAATGGGTATTTTTATTATCTGGGAGGAAAAACGGGCTACCGGCTTTCTTTGGAGAATGCGGTGCAGTGGAAAGTGGATGAAAAGCAGAAAAGATATCTTCGCAGAATTTTTCGGGCAGTGAAGAATGATTTTTTTGGAGAGCAGAGAAAAAATGGGGAAATGGTTCTGACCAGGGAGAAGAACAGGGAATTATATCAGTATATTTTGGAAAAAATGAATACGTCCATTTATAGGAACAGGACAAATTTTACCGGGGATTTTCTGAAAGGGAACAAGGAAAAATTTGAGATGCTGGATCTGCCGGAGCAGTGCCGTTTTTTTGTATCCGCTGTAGAGAGTTTCCAGTCTGGTGCCAGGAAGATGGATCTGCATCTGTTGGGAGGAAGTCCGAACAGTGGCGTGATGTTTTTGAATAAAAAAATTTCAGAGTGTTCGGAAGTGCTTTTGATTCAACAGTCTGTGACGGGACTTTATTCAAGGGTGACGAATCTTCTTAAGGTCTGACTACCTGTCGGATATGGAATAACATCGGCAATATAGTTTGTTATCAGTTTTTCTTCCCTCATTTTTTCCCTTATCATCATCGGAAAACAAGTAGATATTGATATAATACGATGTAACCGGAAACAGTGTGCAGATGTTGATAAAGTTCGTATTTTCAAGGTTTGGAGAGATATTCTATAACATCTTGTAAGTATTATAAAAATTTGCTAAAATGACTGTATCAAAAGTCCGATTTGTGGAAGAAAAATGGATTTAATCATGGAAGAATTTGTATTTCTGGTTCAATCAGATATACATACAGGAAATGGCGAAGGTGTTTACGGAGGAGAGGACAATTATGAAAGAATACAGATTGCCGCTCATCATGCTGGCAGTATTTGAGACAGTGGCGATAATGCTATGGTTGACAAAAGATAATCTGTTTTATCTGTTCAACTTCAGCTATATAGGTCTGTCTATATCGCTGGGAATATTTCTTTTTATAAAGAAGTATAAATATGCCAGGCGTATAGTTCAGCTGCTTGTCGGCTTGTATCTGCTGCTCTATCTGGGGCTTATCTGTCAGGAAAATATGCAGATTGAAGGTTTCTGGTACTATCTCTTTACGGGTGTCTTTGAGGCGGCAACCATACACTATGCCGTAGCAAAAATATTCGGGCCGCTCATATTTGGCAGGGGATGGTGCGGATACGCCTGCTGGACGGCAATGGTGTTGGATTTTCTTCCGTATAAGATACCGAAGGAGCCTGGAAAGAAGCTGGGCTGGATCCGGTATATTACGTTTGCATTGTCGCTGGTATTTGTAGCTGCATTGTTCCTGGCAAATGTCGGAAATATTGAACGCATCATGTTTCTGGCATTTATCATTGGAAATATAGCATATTACGGGATTGGAACAGCATTGGCTTTTGCATTTAAGGATAATAGAGCTTTTTGTAAATATATCTGTCCGGTAACCGTATTCTTAAAGCCGATGAGTTATTTTTCGCTGATACGGATAAAGTGTGATAAAGAAAAATGTATATCCTGCGGTAAATGCAGGCAGGTATGTCCGATGAATGTAGATGTTACGGATGATTCAAGAAATCGAAAAAATGGGACGGAGTGTATTTTATGTATGGAATGCGTGCATAATTGCCCGAAGGATGCACTTTGAAAAAATGGCAACCGCAATCCCACCGGCTTTAGACGGTGGGTTAAGGTTGTCAATTGGGATATACAAATATCTATGAATTCGGATGGATAGACTGGAGAGATAGAAAAGTAAGACGTAGATAAGAAAGGAGATTGCTATGAAACGAGCAGTAATCGTTGCCATGTCATTGTTATTTGTTTTTGCAGGGACAGCTTGTGGCAATAAAAAAACAGATAAGATACATCTCAAGGCGGATAGTCAGGAGAGCAGGGAAGATTCAGAAAACCGGGAAAAAATTACGGATGAACAGGCTCTTGCTGCCATCAGGAATTACTGTTTTCTCGCCAATCCGGAACTGGAGAAAATGGTAAATTCTGAGGATTATACGGTTTACTGGAATATCGAATCCAGCGATGAAAATCAGATTGTGGTTTTGTACCGGTCGTATACCGCGGCATTTGTCCGCTATTATATAGACCCTGTTTCTGGTGAGACTTATGTCACTGAGTCTGCTCCGGGCAAAACAGAAGAGGAGGAACGGACGGATGAAAACTTTAATCTAAGGGATTATCTGGAAATAGCATCCCGCTCGCCAAAGTGAATGCGCTTTCTGTAAATTGGGGGTTACTCATGTTCCATAGCCTCCAATTCTTCCATGCTTTTTACAACCACTTTTCCCTGTCTGGATTGTTCCAGAGATAATAAATCAGAAAAGTATTTAGAAAATGTATGCAGATGTATGCAAATATTTTTGCTATAAAAAATGGGAAACCCTATTTTATAAGGCTTCCCACTTAATAACATAATGCCGCAGACCGGAATCGAACCGGTACGGGTATCACTACCCACAGGATTTTAAGTCCTGGGCGTCTGCCAGTTCCGCCACTGCGG
>CADBMP010000329.1 GCA_902795775.1 uncultured Lachnospiraceae bacterium
CACAGTTGCGGACAGGCAAGAAACATGCGGGGTCAAAGTGATCAGAGCCGTAATGAATATAGATTGTTTCGCTCATTTCTGCACTTTTTCCTTTAACAGAACTGTCGGTACTGCATGGGCATCGATTATATCCACCCCATTCGGTTTATCGAAAGCAATTCCTGCACCTCCTAAACGGCGTATCCTGTGTATGGTTTTTTTCAAATAATTCTACGTCTTCCATAGAGGAAAAAGTTATAAACTGAGCTGCATAACGGGAATACTGACAACTTATGCATTCAGTGATATGAAGTGTTCTGATGTTATTTGACATATTCACAAAATACTTTTCAGATTGCTGCATAAACTCTTTTCCATTTCTAGCAGTCTTTATATACTGGTCTAACATCGAGTCCCCCTAAATCAAATATGCTGTTCTACACTAGTTTCATTCTTGTCTTCCTTCAATATTTCTACAATATCCTTCTCATCAACTTGATACCCGTTCTGATAATAAACAATCTTCTCATAGGGATCCATACCACCTGCAAAATCGCAATAAAGGTGTGGATAATTATGAATTTCATCTCCATCCATATCATACTCAATGATGTTCTCAAACGGAATACATCCTATGACATCCAGTCTTTCTTCCATAATAATGTAGTCCTCTGGATTCTCTGACTCATCATCTGCTCCATCTTTCAGATATCTTACTATCGCATTCACTGCAAATGGATGTGTATGCACCATCAAGCCATTGTGATACCAGTTGAATATCTCCGCCTTGTAATAACCCGTCCCTATTTCTTCCAGTAATGTATTAGTCGGATATGCTTTGTCATAGATGGAACGTATCAGTACCTTGCTGCTTATAAAACATCTCCAAGGCTCCTCCAGTCTTTTCAACCGGTCTTCCCCGGCCTCATATGGCTTTGCAAAATCTTTATGCATCCGCTTCTTAAGCGCAACATTTCTTCTAATACTGCTGATTATTTCGTTTCTTTCTCCAGACATATTTATCCCGAAAAATGCAAATAATAAATCATGATGGTCAGCATAAAGTCTAGCTTCCAACTCTGACGAAGCCCAGATACCAACAGTGTGGAATCCATTTTTCTTTCCTACTTCTTCCAGGGCATCACGAACTGACTTACTCACATTACATCCAGCCAAAATGAAGTAATAATCAGGTCTGGATGTGTTCCGCTTACAGTAGTCCTTGATGATTCCCTCCACTTGAGATTGCGATAACTCTTTATATCTCTTACACTGGAAGTGCCAGGTATTTCTCTTTCCATTCTCTAACAATTCAATCGCAGAAATATCTATGGCATCATCCTTGCCGAGGCGTCCTAAGTTCTCTATTTTTTCCCATCTCCACATCCGATACAAAATTGATAGACACAGATCCTCGAAACGCTTGGGATCTAAGTCATGAAATGGCAAAGGCGCATATGTTCTTGTTACATGCATCTATTTTGACTCCCTGTTAAGTAAATACAACCCACTTACTGATCACGTAGTTTCCAATAATCACAGCAATCTGACCCAACACTTTCACAATCATCGTATTCACTCCCAGGATTTCAATCCCAATCCACAGGATCATCTCTTCCAGAACCAGTGTACCGATCCGTCCGCCCACGAACTTAGTCGCTTCAAGTCCAAGATGGCTCTCTTTACTCGCAAACACCCATGTACGGTTTGTGAAGAACGCGAAAGCCACACTTATAATCCAGGCGAATATGTTTGCTACAAGGGGCGGGAAAATATTCTCTCCTAACCAAAATGATACGATGTTCACAACGGTACAGAGACCGCCAAAGAACAGATACAGTAGGGGCTGCTTATATTTCTTGTAGAATGGATTCAGCGGTCGAAATACCTTCCATCCCATGACTCGATCAAAAATGTCTGGTTTCATGACCTTCGCCTTTGCTTCATCTTTCATTCCTTCTCTTCATATCCGCCACGACAATCATCTTGAATTCGAAATCCCGCCGGTCCTTCTCTCGGAGAGTACTCAGTATCACGCCGGCGACAAACATAAGTAACGCAATCACCATCACGATACCGCAGACGATCAGTGTGGGGAAGCGCGCTACTTCTCCCGTCTCCAAATAAGCGATAAACACAGGGATGAAGAATGCCACGGATAACAGTGCGAGCACAATGCTGATCATCCCGAAGAAACGAAGCGGCCTGTAGTTTCTGTACAGCTTGATTATAGTTCTTAGTACCCTTACTCCATCCGATACTGTGTTAAGCTTTGATTCACTTCCCTCTGGCCGATCGCGGTAGACAACAGGAATGCTTTCCACCTGCATCTTCCGGTCAACGGCATGGATGGTCATCTCCGTCTCGATTTCAAAGCCGCTGCTGAGAACTGGGAATGTCTTCACAAACTCGTAGCTGAACGCCCGATACCCGGTCATGATGTCCTGGATATCTGTGTGGAAGAGACGATTTATGCTGCTTTTCACCACGTTGTTCCCGAAGTTATGTAGTGGGCGCTTGTTTTCTTGTGAGTATGTTGTAGACAGGCGATCTCCAATCACCATATCAGCATTCTTCTCCAAGACCAACCTCACCATTTCCGGAGCAGCTTCTGCCGGGTAAGTATCATCGGCATCAACCATAATATAGCATTCCGCATCAATCTCCCGAAACATTCTTCGAATGACGTTCCCCTTGCCCTGAGCATATTCATGGCGGACGATAGCACCGGCTTCCATAGCGAGGGCAGCCGACTTATCCGTAGAATTGTTATCGTAGACATAGATGACAGCATCTGGAAGAACGGTTTTGAAATCCATGACCACCTTCGCTATGGTTTGTTCTTCGTTATAGCACGGGATCAGTACTGCTGTTTTGTCCATCCTTTACATCACCGTCCTTTGCCACTTCGGCCACAGATATATTTTCTTCAGTCGCAGATATATATACCGCTGCCTTTTGACCGCTTTCCTCTTCCTTCATAGCATACCGACACCACGCAATTAGTAACAGTGCCGAATATGTGATCGGATACAGATACCGCCGTCCTTCGAAGTGTATCGACACTGGAGCCAGCCAGCAGCCCAATGCCAACGAGAAGAACATCGGTAACGCGCCTACCCACATCCCTTTCTTCCTGCTCCTGAGTAAAGTGGCGATCACAAAGGCTGGGATTAGCACCGCATACAAGCCATAGGTAAATAACAGCCCCACCACTGGTATCTCGTACAGTTTATCCAGAAGCCTTTGATACACGGAAGCCCATGTTTTGATAGGCTCCGGTCTTATCGTTGACGCCTCTGAGAAGAAATTCGTATTCAACTGGCTATGCCAATTCATGTCTATCACCGGGTAATATTTCGTCCAGGAGAACCACCCAGATTCCATAGCCAGTAAAGCATTAATATATGATCCTTGATGCCGTAAACCTTGAGATACCCAAACCTTTATATAGTCGGTATAGTCTGATCCCTCAAACCGCTCATAAAAGGCAAAACCCTTCACTGGATCCGCTGAAACTGGATCGTAACGGTCGGCCAGGCTGCCCATAGAGAGCATCTTATCAAGAACAGCATATTCTTCCGGGCTGACGTCATCAGGGTGCTCTTTCACATACCGGGCTGTCATCTGATAGGGAAGGGAGAGCATTTCCGTTTTCCCGCCGGATGTAATGCCAGTCATGTTCATAACAGCGGGCCAGATGAATTGCATAAGAGCCACGCCGACCACAAGCATTACAATGATCTTCTTCCGGTTCCTGCGGATGACCAGCAAAGCCAGTAGGAGTGACAGGATCACAACATAAAAAGAAACCTTCTTTGTCACACAGCACGCCCAGGACAGGAGAATTAACAGATCAAAGCGGTATGCCGAATCCAAAGATTCTCCCTTTGTCCTGATTACCTCCAAGAAGGATACTGTAAAGAACACAAAAATCCAGGCATTTAGGGAGTCCTTTGAAATCGTCTGAACACTTCCCGGAAGGATAGGATGGATGGCGTAAATTAGAAGGAAAATGAAGGCCAGACCGGAGCCTATTTTCAGTTTTCTGTGCGCGTATAGGAGACTATAGGAAAATGCCAGGCAGGTCAGTATGGCTTGAATTATCACATACACAAACATCGCAACCTGGAGATTCCCAATTAAGTTTGCCAAGGGGATGATCAGCCAGCCCATAATGAAGGTAGTTAAGACAGGGTGATGATCACCCAAGTATTCAAAGTGGATCTTACTATCAGAGTAAAATGTATATACGAACTGTGACAGCTGCCCCCATGTGTCGTTGATCACAGTTCCCGGGTAGAGGATGATCATGACAGGGAGCCAGAGAAGGAACATTATTCCGGCCAAAATGAACAGGGCGTGCTTGTGGTTCAGAAGTCGCTGGAAGAAGGCGATGTTGAAATTAAGGTTTTTCAGGACATAACGAATAATGGCAGTGGCTGCGAGGAAGGCAAGGAAGTACAAAATGAAGTGCAGAATAGTACCGACTGCCAAGATTGCGCTGCCGGTCGCGATATATTGTGGTGATACAGTAAACATGAACGCCAGGAACAGGGAGAATAAGATGTCCCAGACTGACAGCTGAAAACGATTAAAATATCTTGATATCATAATAGTGGTTTCCTTCTTTCCACCGCTCCAAAGTATAAAGCAAATTCGAAATTACATCTATGGTATGGTTTTCTCTCTTAAAGGGACATATTTCACCTATTGTAATATTCCATCTCTCGTGATAGAATAAGTACAGTAATAGTCCAACTACCAGGGAGGTATTCTACCACATGGCCCGCAACATCCAGAAAGACGCTATTGAAATGGCTGCAAAAAATCAGCGAATCCTTGAAAGTGCCTTCCGGCTCTTTGCAGAGAACACCATCGAAAAAATCAAACTCACAGAGGTGGCTGCAGCCGCTGAAATTGGTATTGCATCCCTCTACCGATACTATCCATCAAAGCCTGAGCTGGTTCTCGCTGTAAGCACTTGGGCATGGACAAATTTTCTATCTCAGAATCCGCTGCCGCTCTCAGATCAGATGACCGGTGCAGAAGAATTTGAAGTCCATTTAAACGCTTTCCTTGACCTCTATCGTAACCACAAAGATCTGCTCCGCTTCGATCAGTTCTTCAATGTGTATATCCAGAGCGAGGATATAACTGCAGATCAGATGCAGGGCTATCTTGAGATAGTGCATAAACTTGAAGAGCCCTTCGCTGCCACTTGTCGTAAAGGTCAGGAGGACGGTACGATTAAAACGGATCTTTCCGAAAAGAGGATGTTCTCTGTTACTCTTCATCTGATGTTGGCGACGGTGACGCGGTATGCCGTAGGCCTTGCATATAATGAAGAAACCGGTGCGGAGGCAGACCTAGAACTGCTGAAGGAGATGCTGATGAGCAGGTTTACGAAGTGATCATTCCTATCAATCTCAGCTGCCTTAGTTTTACAATCCCCCCATGCAAGACCTCATCTCCTCTATGATGAGAGTTGATATACCCTGCTTTGAGAAAGGTGGTGCCTTAATATGCCCGAAAATGTGACCTCCATCGATTTCACTATTCTTATGCCCTGCCTTAACGAAGAGGCTAATATTGGCAGCTGTATTGATGAGGCAATGGAATATATTCACTCCAACCATCTAATCGGCGAAGTACTCATCGTTGATAATAACAGCACCGACCGATCTGCGGAAATTGCCATCAACCACGGTGCCGTCGTGATTTCAGAACCACGGCGCGGGTATGGCCGCGCACTTAGATCCGGTCTGCAAAAAGCGAAAGGTGATATCATTATCTTCGGCGATTGTGATTCCACCTATGACTTTCTTCACCTGGATCCCCTCTACAGACCTCTGGTGAACAATCAATACGACTTTATAACCGGGAACCGCTTCTCAGGCCTGATGGAAAACGACGCCATGTCTTTCTCCCATCGTCTCGGCGTTCCGTTCCTGTCTTTCTGTGGACGACTTAAATATGGTGTAACAGTACATGATTTCCACTGCGGAATCCGGGGAATTCGGCGTGACGCACTGGAAAAGCTTACCTTCCACACATCCGGCATGGAATTCGCAACGGAAATGATCGCAGAGGCCAGCCGAAAAGGTCTCCGAATCGGAGAAGTAAGTGTACCTTTACGCAAAGCCGCTTCTCCACGCAATGAAAAACTTCGCACCATAAGAGACGGGCTGCGTCATCTGTGGTATATCATCATGACTCCCAGGTAAAAGACAATTCCTGAAAAGCATTACACACCATCCGGACATTTCTGTTTAAACCGATCTCCAGCCAACTCTGTTACTCCAAATAGCGTTGCAACAACTGAAACAACACACGCTTTATTCGTAAACCAAAAGTGAATTGTAGAATGATTGGTGGCGAAGGCATACCAGACCATTGGAGCAAGACTCAATGCAAAATACGGGATCATTGTCTGGACAATATCATTTCTGGTAAGCTGGCCTTGCTTTGAGCATCGATAAATCATGTACAACAGAAATACTATCATCACCCCCGAAACTGGTGTTTTCAGAAAGGCCTTTATATTCATGACCTCACAGGCAATCTTTCCAAAATGCACGGTGCCGTCCAAGGAGGTGCTGGATGTTCTAAGATTGACTGTATTGACCGCATCTGCAATAACATTATTACCTGTGATAATGCTTGCAAGTACCCATTTTGAGGCCCACATCCCTGCGTAACCAAGTATCCAGAAGAAGCCATTGCTGATCATATCGGCCATTTTACTCTCCAGACTCTTCTCTGCGGACAGCGTTAAATATACTGCTGAAGGAACTCCAAAAGTTGCAATCGGATACGACAAGAAATCAAAAAACGCAAGAAGGATCCCTATATTTAAGAAAACAAAAGGTGCGAATCTCTCAAGCTGATTCTTCTGTATCAGTAAAAGAACTACTGTCGCTATCGTGAATATGTAATAACACGGAGAAAACTCCATGCACTTTGCCAGGGCAACAGGCATGAGCATCAGATATCCAATGACCCACGGGATAATATATAAACTTCTTCCCTTCTTTAGCAGCAAGTGGCATACAACTACAAGCAAAAGGAACTGACATACACCGTTCACGATCCGTATCCCATGATAGGACATGACCATGAGCAATGGCTTCGTAATAATCAGATATCCATGCCAGTATCTGGGGTATGTCAAAAGCTCATCAAAACTCTCTCCTTCAATATAATGCGCTATCAACCTCTCCGCCGGGTTCTTGTCAGCAAATGTTCCGCGAAATACCAACATGGCTTTAGCCGTTATTGGAGCTTCTGTCTTATCGGCACTCCCCATAAGAATAATAGAATCGGTCCAATTGTCCAATGTACTCATAAAGTACTTGGAAAGGATAGGATACACCCCCTCGGATTGTATAGTCTCTGCAGACGCCCTCACATTTTCCTCAATAAGCTCAACAGGTAATATGAATACAACGCACAACAATATTACTCCTGTAAGAGCAGCAATGACAATATTGATGACGGAGTAAATCATATTCTTAATGAACGATTTCATAACCATGCTCTTCACCACTCCATCATAGCCCTTACTTCATAACGCATTCTTGATTAAATTCAGATAATAATATTAATCAGAAATTTTTCATTTACGAGTGTGGGAAATGGAACTTCCGTCTCATATGGCATTTGGTGCCTTTAGAAATCGATCTAATGCATTAAACTGATTACAAGCCTTTGCCTGATATTGTGAAATATCCGGAACTATGGAATTACTATCCCAAAGACGATCGACATTAACTTTTGACAAATCATTCAAACAAGCCCAGGAATGAATATCTAGATCCTCCAATACATTGTTAATTTTTTCATTGTATGAAATACAAAAAAAAGGGACATGATATATCAAAGCCAAAATCATAGCGTGAAATCTCGTAGCGATTACGAAACAAGATTCTGCAAATAGTGATAGTAACTTCCCATCCTCGCCGTATAAGTAAATCTCAGTTTTTTCACGAACTTGCATGGGAAGCGAATGTCTGATCTCATCAACCATTTCCTCGTCTCCCTCAGGTTTACAGAAAGAAACAAGGATAGGTATAAGACCTTGATTAACGGCTGAACAGCAAGCGCGAGAAATAAAATTGATATATTGATCCGCATAGAATTGCAAGTTTTTTCTCTGCCTTACATCTATTACAGAAATCAACACCTTGTTCCCTCGAGTGGAAGGCAAAACAGGATTCATGTTAAAAACTACATCTGGAGCTACAGATACGTTACCAAGATCAGAGAAAAGCCCGTAGCTCTTTTTGTCGCGAAAGCATACGTGTCCACATCGGCTAAAATATTCATGGAAATCTTTTAGAAACGTTTCATCATGATAAGGACCAAAATTAGCACCGATGATAAAGAGCGGTCCATCCTCAAGCTTTATCTCTTCCTGTTGTACCGTAATACCAGTGTGCTGCTGATAAAGGGAACCTCCGATATATACTGAACACCTGACTTTACTTCTCAAATATTTCAACGCTTTCCTGTAAAAAAAATCTTTTCGTTTATTGAAAGTAATAAGATTCAAAAAATGGTTAATGCGCTCCCACCTTCTATAAAAAGCTGAAAGATTCAAGAAATTGCGATAAGATTCAAAACGGATTCCATGTGACGGGCTTTCCGGATAATCAAAGAAGAACAGAACATCCGGGTACCGTTTCAAAAGTATTCCCACCATTAAATCATCACCGACATTATCCTGTAGGTATGCATATAATCTAACCACTTTCATCCTATTGTCTCCATGATTACGCGCCAGTATAATGACACTGATATATATTCAACAGGTTTCATCCTCCACCCTCTTCACATCAATAGTTGGCAGCCTGGTATATCCCCAGACCGTGGAGTTCCAGTTCAGATGATTGCTTTTTAGTCCGCTTCCCACAGTTTCAAAGGAAAAAGCATTCTCGACAACATCATGTAAAGAGCCTTTTCCGTAATCATCCGCAGAATAAGCTACAAGCTTAGCGCAATAACTGCCAGGCGCAAGGGCTTCATGAGACATTTTAAGACAAATAGATTGCGCCCCTTCGACTACTGTTATTATTGATTGAGAAGTAGCCATTCCTGCTGGTACTCCTGAACGTGAAGTCAGGACAATTCGGATAGCAAGATCTTCAAATGGCTTAGCCCCGACAAAATCAATCATCATGCAGATAGGCTCATCTTCATAAAAAATAGGTGATGCTTTATCAGGGAAAGAAACTGAGCGAAAAGTCACCCAATTGTCCAGTTCATACCCTTCTCTCGGTTTGGAAAGATCATACTTTACCTTAAGAGAAGATGATTCACCTAAATAACATTCAATTCCTTTTTCCACGTCGCCATTGAACACAACTTTTCCATGATTAAGGACGACAACCCGATCACAGAGTTGGCGAATAGTGTTCATATTATGAGATACATATAGGATCGTTCTACTCAATGTTTTCGAAACATCCCTCATTTTATCCAGGCACTTTTTCTGAAATGCCGTATCTCCCACTGCGAGCACCTCGTCCATGATCATGATTTCCGCGTCCAGATGTGCTGCAACAGAGAAAGCCAGTTTAACATACATCCCGGAAGAGTATCTTTTTACTGGCGTATCTATAAACTTGCGGCATTCGGAAAATTCGATGATGTCTTCGATCTTAGCATCAATCTCTTTCTTTTTCATGCCCAGGATAGCACCGTTCATGTAGATGTTTTCCCGTCCAGTCAGCTCTCCGTGAAACCCTGTACCAACTTCCAGCATCGAAGCTACCCTTCCATTCATCCAGATGTCTCCGGACGTAGGCGCTGTAATCCGTGAGATCAGCTTCAGCAATGTAGACTTCCCGGCACCATTGTGCCCGATGATACCCACACGTTCTCCCTTCTGAACCTCCATAGATACATCGTCAAGTGCCATAAAGGTCTCTCCGATTTCATAATCCTTTTCCCCAATCTTCCTGGTTGGATCCTCCTCATGCTTTCTCTTTGCATTCCACCTCTGGATCTCTTCCCGAAGGGTTGTGCCGCCAATCTGCCCCAGTCGGTACTGTTTCGAGATGTGGCTAATTTTAAGCATAATTTCTTCCATACACCACGCCTCCTAAATCGTATCCATAAATGTGCGTTCAATCCTGCTAAAAAGGATCAGACCAATCAAAAATACTATTATACTGACAATCCAGCTGATCGCATAATATCCCAAATCAAAAAATCCAAACCCGAATACTGCATATCGGAAGGTGGTCAGAATCGGGGTCACAGGATTTAACAAATATAATCCTATGTACTTTTCAGGAACCAGTTGAAGCCCATATGCAATTGGGCACCCATAGCGCCATAACTCTAATCCAAACCCAACCAGCATAGCAAGATCACGGTACTTGGTTGTCACCGAAGAAATAATAATCCCGAATCCCACTGCTAATATCATCATTTGAATAATCAACAGAGGAATGAGTAGCAGCCACGGTGTAATTCGGATGCTGGTTCCACCACGAATCACACAAAAAAGCCAGAATACAGTAAACATAGTAAACTGAATACCAAATGAAACCAGGCGAGAAAACGCCGTAGAAATCGGCACTACTAAACGAGGATAATAAACTTTCCCCATCGTTCCCCAGTTATCCAGGAAAGTATTCGAGGTCGAATGAAGAGTCGATGAGAAATACCCCCATAAGATATTACTGCTCATGTAGAATAGAAACCCCGGCAGCACATAATCACCCGGTATATCTTCTACAGTCAACTTAGCCAGGTTGCCGAACACAACCGTAAAAACAATTGTTGTCAGAAGTGGCTGAATGATTGCCCAGAGTGGTCCCAGAACAGTTTGCTTATACTGCGCAGTAAAATTTCTCTTTACGAAAAGAAAGATTAAATCTCGATATTGTAAGGTCTCATGGATATGAAGATCAAAAATATTATGCTCTGATGATATATGGTTTTTGAAATGTTGTTCCATTTTCCCCTTTTACCTGACTTCTATTATAAATTTTCTTTGCCGTAAGGGCTCATTATTCTCGTATTATGTCAGACATCTTCTTTTGAAATCATATAGCAGTAATGAATAAATCGACTTTGAATATTTAGCCCATTCTTCATCCAGACTCGCGGACTCCAGAGTAACTTATAAAACTTATAAGCATATTCTTTTCCTCTGATAGAATCTTTCTTCTGAATTGTCTTAAAATATTTGATAGTTTCTCTGAT
This sequence comes from uncultured Lachnospiraceae bacterium, assembly GCA_902795775.1. Lineage (GTDB taxonomy): Bacteria > Bacillota > Clostridia > Lachnospirales > Lachnospiraceae > Butyribacter. Next base: position 11,197 of record CADBMP010000329.1, read on the forward strand.
ACTGTTCATACCAAAATATCCATATATATCTTCACATTTTTTATTATCTCTGGCAAACTCCATGGCTCTTTTTACAGCATCAATATATAATAAAATAGTTGTATCTTCTTCTAACCCATAAATAGGCAAATAGATTAGATTGTATCCATACAAGGCAAGAGTTTTTACCTCCATGGAGCAATAGTCCACAATTTCCATAATATGAGACGTTCTTATAACTGATACCAGAATATTCAAAACTTCTTTAGATGCGCTTTTTAAGCCATCCGTAACATTTCCCAACGCAATGTTTCTTAAAAGGTTATGGATTCTAGGACACAAAAAATCAGCACCATTTTTATCGAATCTCATATTCTCATTCATGTATTCCAATAATTCCCTGAAAGAATAGAAGTCATTCCAGATTGTCTTTTCAGAGAAACTATGACACAACGAACTTTCGTTCTGGAAATAATAATAGAAAGCCCCTTCCTCGACTTCGAGCTTCTTCGCTTTATCTAAAACTTTTATAAGAAAAACCAGATCTTCCCCCATCGACCACTCGCCATACCTGCTATTTGAATTTTCTACGAGAGTACGAGAATATATCGCGCTGAAATGGTGACTATTAAATATTGCATAGAATGGCTTCCCATCTCTTAAACCATCTTTGATATAATCTAACCGCCATTGATCATCATATGAGGCACTTACCTTCCCATTACCATCCAGATAAATGGTTTTCCCACACACAACATCAGCATCATTTTTTATAGCTTTTTCATAGAGTAAGGCAAGGAAATCTTCTGCAATTGTATCATCGGAATCTACAAAAGATAGATATCTACCCTGAGCTTTTTCGATACCTTTATTTCGTGACGCACCAGGCCCTATGTTTACGTCATTGGTGACAACTTTTATCCGGGTATCAATTTTAGATGCCTCATATACGACATCCATAGATCCATCGTTCCCACGATCATCAATAAATATGAATTCGACCTCTTTCAATGTCTGGCTAAGCAAGGAGTCAATACATTTTTTTATGGTTGCGCCCGATTTGTAAACCGGAATAATGACGGATACATTGGGGTAATTTTTCTTTTTCTCCATCTATCTTCCTTCTCAAAAATGTCTGTAAGGGTCTAGTTTTTGTACTTTGATAGACTAACCTTAATTTTCATGAGTGAATCATGAATTCTATCCTTAAGTTTTATTAGCTTAATAGCATACCGCACTGCTTTCCTACCCATATATTGACTTGATTCAACATCCCCGGCAAATCCTATATCATAGTGCTTTACCAGTGTCTCCATCATTATTGTCTTATCTGATTGATATGGTTCTTTCTTTTTATCATTCAGGCTGTCAAATATGGTTTTCCAGACTCCTTTAAAATCATAGTTCAAATACTGTTCAAAAAATACGTTTCCACTTCTCCCAATTTCTTTTCTTTTGTACGGATTTTTCAGCAAATAAATGATTGCTTTTGCCGCAGCATTCACATCCCCCTGCTTACAGTTGATTATTCCCGGATTATCTCTTGTCAAAGTAACATATGGTAATTCATACATCACTATGGGCAATCCGGAAAGCAATGCTTCCTGTAATGAAAGAGGATCACCTTCAAACCTGGACGTCATTAGAAATATGGAAGCATTATTGTAGTACCTTACAACATCATTCTGAAAGCCATGCATAATAATGCTTTCATTCAATTCACTTTCCTGAAGTGTTTTCTCGAATGAAGCCCTATGTTCTTTAATTGTATTCGAACCAATTATGTGTAATTTTGCGTCTGGAACCTCTTTAAGAACAGCTCTCATTATAGGTATAATATCATCCGGATTCTTCTCTGGGGCAATTCTTGCAACCCATATGATATTATTACTGTCACAATCAGAGCGGCTCCAATCATCGATGTTTTTTACAAAGGGATTTTTTACTGCAAACACGTTATTGTTAAAACATTTCCAAAACTCTTTATTTGGATTACTTAACGTAACAACAGCATCTGCGAGTAAATATGGTGCAACATAGTCCTGCATTTTACGTGACGGTCGATAGAATTCTAACGAAAAAACTGTATGGCAGTGCCGAATAAAGGCCACACCACAAAGCTTTACCAGTAATTCATCCCAGATCATGTTTCCCGGGTTCCAGTCATGGTATACCAGTAAATCTATTTTATATTTATTGATGAACTGATAAAACGACTCTGCGCGGGCGTGATAATCATAGAATCCGTCATCAATCTGGTATCGTTCAATGCTCTCATCCAATGGATAGGCGTCCTTAGTGGCGGAAATATCCGTCAAAATGATTACCCTGAAACCCATTTCCATCCATATTTTGTGAAGTGCCAACAAAACGCGCTCTGTCCCGCCCCATCCAATATAGGGAAAATAAGTGGCAATGGTCTTGATTTCTCGATTGTCAAATTGAATGGCGTCGGTACCCTTGATCTGTTTCGCAAAATCATATTGATTCAGGCCAGACATTTTTTGCAGTTCACTGACCAAATTTACAGGGGAATACTCTGCTTTTAGCGCACTAAGAAGCGTATTTCTCTCTTTTAATTTCTCCGTCCGCATCAACTCTGCAACCGCAGATTCAATAGCATTTTTTTGGTTCATATTCATTTGATTAGCATCCTATCGGCATTCCTCTGTGTCAGAAGCCTGTTATTCTACTCTTTATCTATTGAAACAGCCAAGTTGCACTTACTTTCTTATCAAGATGCCAAATAATTTCCTTGGCGGATTTGTAAGTTTCCTCATCGTTATGGAGAAGATCCCAATCAATCCTTTTCTTCTAAAAGACACCGCATATTCAGCAATATTCCTGCATATCCTATTGCCAAGAAATCTGTACCGGCTATAAATGGAATACACTATCTCATCGTTCTCTATTTCCTCTTTCGGCTTCCAGGATGCAGCGTAATGATGAATCGAAACCGTGTTTCTTGTGATATGCGAAATTCCCGTCCCATACTCTATCGGACAAAAGTATTCTGAAGGATAGATCGCCCCGCCCTTGAATTCAATCATCTCATCACATCCATCAAATCCAAACGGTCTTAGGGCATTTGTATTTCTTACAGGACACGCTGTCAGGTCAGTGGTTCCATCCGAAAGCACAAAATGAGCATTGTCATAAGTATTTAACAGGGCTAGTATAACAGGGTTATTGGCTTCCGCACCAAACCCCAATCCCGTAGCCACATGAATACTTCTGCTGTCATGTACCGGATCCGGCAGATTTTCAATCCCAAAGAAAAACCGATTATGATTAAGGATCTCGTCGAGTGGTTTTAAGAGTTCCACATCCGTGTCTAAATACACCCCTCCATGCTGGTAAACAATGATAAGCCGGGCTAAATCACTGACAAACGGCCATTTGCCCAGGCGATATGCCTCCTCCATATATGGATGAGAATCTATCTGAAAATTCGATTCATCCCATTTTCTGATTTCATAATCAGGACAGTATTTCCTCCAGGAAGTAATGCATTTTTTTACGCTTTCGGGTTCTTCCTTTCCACCAAACCAACAATAGTGTATTATTTTGGGTATCATATTCTCTCCTGACACATTCATCTCATAAAGCCAAGTTCTTTCGAACAATTCTACAACTCTTATAACGTCTTTATATATGCACTACTGCCGTCATAAAAACTTTTTAGTGGATCCGCAACAGGAGTTTTTCCTTGATTCTTTTGAGAAGATAGTCAGCATAATTGCTGCAATAACCGTATTTCATTCCAATGGCATATAGGATTTTTTGTTTTTCTATCAACCGTCTAACCCCCGTAAAATGCGAATTCACATAATCGACAGCCTTTTTTATTTCCTTCTCCCTTTCTGAAAACCAGGAAGCCGAAAAATGATGGATAGAGTATGTATTATTTGTTATTCTTATATCTTTTGTCACATCATCCATCGGACAAAAATATTCCGGTGGATATACCTTCACATACTCGTTTTCCCAAATGGCATCTTCTGAAAATTCATATCCGATTCTCCGAATCGCATCAGTATTCAAAACAGGGCAAGGTTTAAGGTTATATACGCCGCCAGGAAGCAGAAACGCCTTGTCCTCATACTCTTTTAGCATGAGTCCAACCGCTCTGTTTCCCTTCTCTGCGCCAAATCCCAAACCAGTGGCGACATAGCCATCTTTCTCCGCTCCAAGAAAACAATGCTCCTTCAATAGGCTATCCAAAGGTCTTATCAGTTCTACATCTGTATCAAGATATATACCACCATAATCATAAATGATCTTAAGCCGTGCATAATCACTCACAAATGCCCACTTTTTTGCCTGATGAGCTTCTCTTGTAAAGGAAACGGCATTTACATCAAAACATTTCTCATCCCATTTTTTTATCTCATACTCAGGGCAATACTTCTCCCAAGATTCTATGCATTTTAAAACAAGCTCTGGTAATGGATTCCCCCCAAACCAGCAATAGTGGATTACTTTTGGAATCATGTCATTTTCCCTGTATGGTTTTGCAATATATCTGCCTCAGCTCATTTGCTGCCTGTTCTATAGAAAAACCGGACTTTCTAATTTTGCTTATAGTATCCGTATTATTTCTATTTGCAGTTCTCGAAAATGTGCGTCTGTATAACTCATCAACCCATGCATCAATATCCTTTATTGGCAGGAAGCATACATTCCCGGTAACATCTATCTCCTTCGTCACAGTTTCCGAAACAACAATCGGGAGCCCCGCAGCCTGTGCTTCAATCGCAGAGACAGGAAGTCCTTCATATAATGATGGCAGAATAAAGGCATCCATTGCCTGCAGATAATCTGATACATTTGAGACAGATCCTGCAAAAACAATCCAGTCCGTTAAATCCTTTTTTTGGGCAAGCTCTTCTATTTCACTTTTCAGTTCACCATCACCAACCAGTAGCAGCATGGCATTTTCAGATTTGGAGTGGAGTTTTTCAAAAAGCTGTATAATAAAAGCATGGTTTTTTTCTCTGGTAAACCTGCCAACATGGCCAATCACGTAATGGTCAGGTGCAAATCGCAGGTTATTTCTCCATTCCATTCTCTTTTCCTGATTAAAAACAAACTTTTCTATATCCACTCCATTTCTTACTATCAAGGCTTGATTGACAAACTCTGGTTCAAATTTCCATTGTGCCGCTTTTATCGAACAAGCAAGATAATAATCAACATGCTTTCTCATGAAGATAGAACCAACGTATCTTATGGCCCTATGTTTTAAGGAATCCGAGAACCCTGTTGCATGGGAATGGACAATGACTTTTTTCACACCGGCCTTATCTGCCACTTCTGACATAATGGCGAGAACAGAGATTGATCCGGAATGGATGTGGACAATGTCGTAATGATGGCTTTTGAGGAACTCCCTGAACGGTTTCCGTATATTCTGGCGGCTCTTTCCGGGTGTGAAGGGAAGGTCAAGAGTATATACTTCTCCACCCTGCTTCTCCACAAGAGAGCGATACTTTTCACTCCGGCAGTCATATGCAGTAAGGCAGTCGATCTGAAGATCTGTCATATCGATTTTATCGATCACACCGAAAACAAACGATTCCTGTCCACCATCTGCAATCGGTTCTCCAAAAGCCTCAAGCACCCTCATTTGATTCCATCCTTCACATACTCAATCTTCGGATTAAAAAACAGTCCCGCAAAAAACTGTTTAATGACTATGCCTGCTCTCTTTAGCCTTTGCCCCTTCCCTTTCGCCAGTGAGAGTACTATATACTTCCCGCATTTCGCAAAGTAATAGCAGAAGCCTTTTAAACCTTCCTGCCGAAACAAATAATTTTCATTACGGAAGGCGAGGTTATACCGTTTCAATCTTTCCGGCACATCCACCGCAATATTTCCTCCGGAATTCTCCTTCATGGCGTGCGTAACAATGCTCTGGCCTGACACATAGCAGGGCAGCTTCATTCTGACAGATATCCGTCTAGTATACTCTATGTCATCTCCCCATATGAAGAATTCTTTGATGGGAAGGCCGGCTTTCATAACTGTTTCCCGTCGGACAAACAATCCTACAAAGGTGGCATGAACTGCTCTTAACAGGCCGTGCTTCAAAAACTGTATATCCTCAAAGTAGGAAGCATAAACCTTCTGCTTGTTGATGACGCAGACCTTTCCGTCTTTCCAGAGAGGAACACATGATAACCACCCATAGTTTCCTTTTAAAATGCCATCTGCCTCAAGCAATTTCTCTAGCGCATCGGCACATGGGATCGTATCGTCGTCCATAAGCCAGATGTACTCATACCCTCTTTCAGCAGCTTCCCTCATGCCTTTATTGAAGCCACCAGCACCGCCTGTGTTCTCAGGCATCCGGATATTGATAATGTTATTCAGTGTGGACAGCCAGTCATTGGTTCCATCCGTACTGGCGTTATCTATCACCAGAATATCACAGGAGGCGGTCTGTTTTTCAAGTGCCGCAACGCACTCACGGAGCATATCTAACCGGTTGTATGTTACCACAACGGCACATGTGCTATTCATAGATGACTCCCTCCTCATGTTACTGCAGCTGTTGCTATTACTGGATCTCCTACGATATCCGTCTCTGGCTTCAGCTACCGGACTCATTACTGTATCTGTTCCCGTTTCCTGTTCATCTTCCGGAGGATAAAGTTCACGCCCTTGGTGATCCAGTTCTCCTTCTCCAGGAAGATGTACGGAATATCCTTATACTTGATCCCATTCGTATCTAACCAGACGTCCAGTAGTCTTTCAGACACAAAGCCGAAGACCCGCTGGTCATTCTTACTGTATTCGCTAATATCTAACCGTTTCTCCAGTTCAAACAGGATGTCGAACAGCCACTCACAGTACTGATCCACCAGTTCTTTCTTCATGATAAACATATTGAAGCGATGTCCTGTGGTCTTCTTCATGGACCTGTCATAGGCTTCTATATACTGTGGGTATCTCTCCTCGATAATCTTCCGTGTCTCGTCCAGATCCTCAGCGTGGTGTGCATGGACATACTGCTGATAATTCGTCTCAATCCAGTAGTTCCTCTTCGTGGGGAGAAGCACATCCACACCTGTCAGCATCCCTCTGGCCTGATCCAAGGTCAACACATCTCGACGGTCTCCAGTACCTTTCATTAAGGTAAAATGCCTTCTATAATGGGCAAGTCCCAGATACTCACAGTCAAGATTCTTCCATGCCCAATAGAGGCCCGTCAGCTCACAGTAGTTTGCATTTTTTACGCTTATATTTTCCCCGTTATTATCAGGCGTAAATCCGAAGGTTTCTTCTTTCCCTTCCGCGCCAACCCTAACCGGAACATACAACTCATCTGTTGGCATCCAATAGGGCTTATGAGTGGCCACAATCACTTTCACAACCGCATCTGAATCGCCGCCAAGCCGCTCTCCATTGATCATGGACCACGGCACGGTCATGAAGAGAATCCTCAGATCAAGGAAAGG
>CADBMP010000330.1 GCA_902795775.1 uncultured Lachnospiraceae bacterium
CATGAAAATCACCGGTAAAATGCAGGTTCAAATCCTCCATTGGCACGACCTGCGCATATCCTCCGCCTGCAGCTCCCCCTTTGATGCCAAAGCACGGTCCAAGAGACGGCTCGCGAAGTGCAATGGCTGCTTTTTTCCCAAGCTTTCCAAGTGCTTCTCCCAGTCCAACCGTTGTGGTGGTCTTTCCCTCTCCCGCCGGTGTCGGGTTGATGGCCGTCACCAGAACAAGCCTTCCATCCTTCCTGTCCTTCACTTTCTCCCATAAAGAATCCGAAAGCTTTGCTTTATATTTTCCATAATATTCCAAATCATCTTCTTCAATTCCCAGTTTTTCTGCCACCTCCCGGATGGGTAAAAGCTTTGCCTCCTGTGCAATTTCAATATCTGTTTTCATCTCGAACCTCCTTGATTATATGCTTAATTTCAAAACCTGTTTCCATCACGAACATCCTTGATTATATGCTTATCTTGTAACAGTTCAGCCTTCTGCCGATGTTTCCTGTTTTTCGATTATAACATGAACCTGAAAGAAAAGAAACACAAATTTTCAGAATCTATGCCACTGCCTAAAAAACAGTGATATTTCACACATTCGCATGAATTGTAACCTGCGTTCTTTGTGCAGCCAGCCACCTCACATAATCCTTCACAATATCTCTTTCCGTACATGCATAGAGCATCCTGCACCCTGCCATTTCCTCTAATTCATTAAAAATGAACCCTCCATCCTCTGCCACAATAAAATCCAGACCCACAAGCCCTAACGTAAGTCCTTTCCATGCTTTTAACAGTGTGAAGACCAAATTTTTTTCTTCCTCTGAAAGAACATACTCCCTCACACTTCCCCCCAGAGAGAAATTCGAACGGAAATCCTTTACTCCCGTCCTTAGCACCGCATGATAAATCTCATTTCCCACAACATACACGCGCACGTCCTGTGACCGGCTTTTAATCTGCTCCTGTATAATGCATCGTTTTCCGGAAAGCCCTTCAAATCTCTCCTTCCAAAAGCCACTCTCCTTAAAAGCCTCCACCTCACCAAAAAACGCTATCTCTCCTAAAAAATGCGGCTCTCCCAAAAACGTTTGCTCTCCCAAAAAAGCATCTCTTTCCAAATCAGCCGCCGGAATCAGGAATACCTCATTTCCCCCATGCCCGTCCACTGTCTTTAATACAAGGTTTTCCCCCTTATGCCAGCCTTCTTTTACCACTCTCTGGTAAAATTCCCCTGCTCCAAGCTTTGGAAAATAAAGCGTATCCGGCAATATTTTTCTGTCCTCGCAGGAAAACCTCCCTTTCTGCTCCTCTTTTCCAAAAGAAAACACAGATTTCTGCTTTTTAAAATATTCCTTCAAATGCAAAAATGTCTTCCACTTGTCATTTCCAAGCTCCACCAGCTTAGAACCATGCAACACCGGAATCCCCCGTTCTTCATACCAGAGGCTGACCCTGTAATCCCTGGTCCGGTTCAAGACCAGCTCCGGAAGTTTTTTCCCCTGGTATTCCTCTTTTGCCACAAAAAGAAAGGATATGCCGTACTGCGCTCCCTCCTTTTGAAACATCTCAATAAATCCTTTATTTTTTTCGCCCTCTGTCCTCTCATAGATCAAATATGCAAGCATGCTTCCTCCTTTATCAAAAATCCGGTTGTATATTGCAACAAGCATCACCCTCGGTTCTGTGACAGCCTCCCTGCAATATACTCCATAATACAGTCTGCTGTATTCACACCGGTACAGGTATAGATATTCTTAAAATGCGCATTGGAATTGACCTCGCACAACATATCTGCCTCCTCCCTGCCTGCTGTCCTGTCATGGGAAAAAGCCTGTCTCTCTGTCCTGCCTGTACCGGAAGCCTGTCCCAGACCGCCGCTTTCCATACCGGAAAACAAAAGGTCCACTCCGGCAAAGTCAAGCCCTAACGCCTTCACCGCCCGGACTGCTAATGCCTGTTCCCGTTCCGAAGCCTCATAAGGCCTCATGGAACCTCCATTAGAAAGATTCGCCCGGAAATCACCATGTTCAGAATACCGGTACATTCCAGCCACCACCCTGTCTCCAACGACCTGTAAACGCACATCCCTTCCTGTGCTGTTTTCCACATATTTCTGATAAAGAAATGGAATCCCCTCTAATTTTTTTGTATAAGAAAGAACCTCCTCCTCCGTTTTTGCCAGATACACCTGCATCCCGAATGAACCATGGCACTCCTTGATGACTAACGGAAGCCCCAGATAATCTATTATGCGGGAAACAAAAGAAACATCCGTATACCCCACATTCTGGTACGTCATTGGTGCCATGACCGTTGGAACCAATGGGATTTGTTCCTCTTTCGGGGCATCCCGGTTCCACTCTGAAAGCCTCTGGTATGTGGCAGTCTTATCGTCGCAAAGTTCCACCGCTTCTATGGAATTAAAAACAGGGATGGAATATTTCTTTACCAGGGCAGAAATCCTCTGCCCCAAAGAAATATCCTTATCCCAGTATAAAATAAAATCATATTTCCTGAAATGCTCTTCCAGTTTTTCTTCCGGATACCCGGAAACCGGAACAGAAATGCCTTTTTCTGCCCCATCTCCAAAGGGCAGAAAAAAATCTGCATTTGTTTTCTGTTCCAGACTCATTCCCTGACGCTTTGCAGCCTCGGAAAGCCACACATAATGTTCTGTAAATTTTCCAGTATGCAAAAACGCATTTGTAATCAAAAGTCCATGAACCATGCTGCCAAGCCTCCTCCATCCTGCTATGAAAGCCGTAGCCATTCAGCATATTGCTGATTCTTTCTTCTACAATGCTTCCTCCATCATATCCATTTCCGCAGGACCACCGTTTAACATCATTTCAAATTCTTCCATGTTCATCAGTACTGCCCTTGGCTTTGTCCCGGCAGCCGGTCCCACGACACCGGCCTTTTCTAACTGGTCAATAATCCTTCCTGCGCGATTAAAACCGATGGAAAAATGACGCTGCAGCTGTCCCGCTGCCGCACGTTCTGATTCAATTACAAAACGTCCTGCATCTTCAAAATATTCGTCCCTGTCTGACTGTGGTTTCTTTTCCGGAACCGTCTCTGCCACCGGCTCCTCTGCAATTTCCGTTACCTCATTATTATATTCTGGAGCATCATTCGTATCACATAAAAATTCGACCACATCCGTAACTTCCTGATCAGAAACGAACGCTCCCTGCACGCGGACCGGCTCTGTATATCCGGAAGGGAAAAAGAGCATATCTCCCTTTCCAAGCAGCTTTTCCGCCCCACCCCTATCTAAGATCGTCCTTGAATCAATCGCAGAGGAAACAGAAAATGCAATACGCGATGGAATATTTGCCTTAATAACACCAGTAATGACATTGACAGAAGGACGCTGCGTTGCCAATACAAGATGAATGCCCGCTGCCCTTGCAAGCTGTGCCAGACGGCAGACTGCATCCTCCACATCCTTTGATGCCACCATCATCAGGTCCGCAAACTCGTCCACAATGACCACCAGATATGGCATCTTCACATAACCCTGTTCTTCTGCTCCGTCAATCTTCTTAATCTTTTCATTGTATCCTGCAATATTCCGGACCTTTAACTCCTCAAATTTGTTATATCTGTCCATCATCTCACGTACTGCCCAGTTTAAGGACGCAGCCGCCTCCTTCGGGTCTGTGACCACCGGACAGAACAGATGCGGAATCCCGTTATAACAGCTAAGCTCGACCACTTTCGGGTCAATCATGATGAGCTTGACATCTTTTGGATCTGCTTTATATAAAATGCTCATGATCAATGTATTAATGCAGACTGATTTTCCGGAGCCGGTGGCACCGGCAATCAGTAAATGCGGCATTTTTGCAATATCTGCCATAATCAGCTTTCCGGCAATATCCTTTCCAACGGCAAAGGTAAGCGGTGATTTTGAGTTTTCAAACGCCTCTCCTTCCAAAAGCTCGCGGAAAGATACTGCACTCGCCACAGCATTTGGCACCTCAATTCCAACTGCCGCTTTTCCTGGAATTGGAGCCTCAATTCGGATGCTCTGGGCTGCCAGGCTGAGTTTCAAATCATCTGCCAGATTTGTAATCTTATTTACGCGCACCCCCTGCTCCGGCAAAAGCTCATATCTGGTCACAGAAGGCCCACAGGTAACTGCGCCCATCTTCACCTTTACATTAAAGCTTTCCAATGTTTCCTGCAGCTTTAACGCTGTTGCCCGTAGCTCCTCATCAGAAGCCGTACCAGAGCCCTTCTTTGGTATTTCAAGAAGCTCGATAGATGGAAACTCATACGGCTTTTCTATTTTCGGTTCTTCTTTCTTTTCTTTTTCCCTAGTCTGCGTATAGGAAGAAAAATCAGAAAAAACCCTGCTTCCATTTTCTGTCTCTGAAATCCGGTTTCTTCCTTCCGGAATCCTGATATTGCCACTCGGTTGTTCCGCTCCGGATAATGATGCGGATCTGGCATTTATGCCGTCATCCATGACATTCTGCCTGCTCTCCTGCTTCGGTCTGAAAGAAGCTGGAGGTGTCTGTGGAATAAAATCATCCATGATCATTACCGAATCTGAAAAATCATCCTCTATATTTTCTGAAGTCTCCAAAACATCATTTTCTTCTTCCGCAGCCTTTCCGGATATGGTTTCATCATAAAATGCATCCTGCTTTTCCTCCCAAAAAGCAGTTTCTGCATCATCATGGATTTCCTTCTTTTCTTCTTCAGAAAAATCTTCTTTCAGACTATCTTCTTTATATTTCTCGCGAAAAGCAGTTTCTTTCAGTCTATCTTCTTCATATTCCTCGCGAAAAGCGGTTTCTATCAGGTCATCTTCCATATCGCTTTCCTTCTCCTGTTCCTCCTGAAAATCAGTTTCCGGAGAAACAGACTCCGGAAAAACTACTTCTGCAGAAACTGCTTCAACTGTACCGCTATCTTCCTGTTCTTTTTGAATCACTGCTTCCCTCTTTTTTCTTGCAAAACGTTCAAAAGCAGATTCTTCTTCCCCAAAGCCTTCGCTCTCCATCCTCCGGATTGTCTGAAGCTCCGTTTTTTCTATTTCCTGATGCTCTCTGGCATGTCCAAATTTCTTTTCCAATTCGTCCCGGTAAATAGGAATATCTGCAATTTCCTCCTTTTTCTCCACATCCTCTTTAACCTCCGGCTCCGCTGCAGTTTCTGCCCCGGCAGACGTACCGGGAGCCTTTTCAGTTTCCGTATCATCAGAACCTTTATAAGCCTCTGCAGCATCCGGAACAAGGGATGTCTCTGTGTTTTTTTCAAAAGTCAGATTCTCTGCCTGCTCCGGCTTTTTCGTATCTTTCGCCGTTTTCCGGTCTTCCTTTTTTTCTTCTTCAGAAATTACCGGGCCTTCGGACTTTATTTTTTTCTCCTCTGTTTTCTTCCCGGCCTTTCCATCAAAGAAATCTGCCTGTCCTCTCAAATCAAAGCTTTGTACCTTTGGAACCCTGGTAAGCTCTCTCATAGGCTTTTTCCACTGGTTTCTGTTTTCATGGAATGTAAACACCCTGTAAGAAGGCTCAATATACTCCTCGTCCTCCTTTACCTGCTCATAGATTTCATCCATCTCCTGCCGATACGCATTTCTCTTGCGGATTTTGGAAAGTGCCTCTACACCGTAAAAAACAAAACCAAAAAAAATCAAAAGCGCAAATAAAATCAATGTTGCACCGACTCTTCCCAATATTACGGAAAAAATGCCGCCAAATGCCCTTCCGAGCAATCCTCCGTTAAATCTGCCCCACTCCATGACGTTTTTGCACGCCAGAAACATTGCATCAAAATATCCTTTATGCGTAACATGATTGATCTTATAATACTCAAGAATGGTATCGTTATTAAAAATCAGATCCGTCAGTGCCAGAATGGATAATATCATACCAGTCAGGCCGGCAGCCTTCCTCGTAATCCTTTTATCACCGGCATTGACCAGTATAAATATATACCCCACTATGACCGTAACCGGCAGAAACCATGCGTACCAGCCAAATATTCCAAATACCAGGCCGCCAATTACCGTTCCCGCATTGCCCGCCAAAGAAAAAAAAGATAAATACAAAAGAAACGAAACAATGCCCATGACCACAATGGTAATCCCTGTTTCAAACGCCTGGTAATCCCGAAATTCGTTGATCCTTTCCAGATTCTTCTTTCCTGTATCTGTACCCTTTCCTGTTTTTTTTGTTTTTGAAGCAGAAGACCTCCTGGTCCCATTTTTTCCCTTTCCGGCATTTCTGCCTGCAAAACTGCTCTTTGAGGTCTTTCTTGCTAAATTATCATTCCTTCCTGTAGTTTTTCCCGCTACAGCCATATGTATATCCTTCCTTCCTAATCGAAAAATGTTCATTATCCTTTACCGGAATAATGCAAATCCGGTGGAAATGCCTCCCATAATCAAACAGTAAATTGCAAAATATTTATAACGCTTCCCTTTAAGGAGACGCATCATAAAGCAGATGGACAAATACCCCACTAACGCTGCAATAATTGTGGCGATTGCACACGAAACCACCATGCTGTCTGAAAAATTAATCTTTCCAAAATCCTTAAGCTCAAGAACCACTGCTCCAAGCACTGCAGGAATTGACATGATAAACGAATACTTTAATGCAAACTTTTTTTCAAATCCACATAACAGACACGCCGTAATCGTGGTTCCGGAACGGGAAATTCCGGGCATGGTCGCCAGCCCCTGTGCCGTCCCGATAATGCCGGCACTCAGATAAGACACCTCTTTTGGTTTCTTATTTCCCAGATCCACTGCATCTGCAATCAAAAGAAAGATTGCTGTTATAAAAAGACAAATTCCCGGTACAATGAGCATCCCGTTCGCCGTTTCTATGATGTCCGACAAAAGCACGCCCAGAATTCCGGTAGGAATTGTGGAAACAATGATAAGAACCACCATTTTACGGTATGAACTCCTTACCACCTTACGAAAACTGTATTTTTTTCTAAAAATCCGCAAAATTGCAACATATAGATTATAAAAAATATCTCCAATCAGTTTAAAGCCCTCTATGATGAGTTTCTTTATGTCTTTCCAAAAGGCAACAAAAATGGCGGCTAATGTTCCCAAATGCAGCATCACATCAAAAAAGACACCGCCACTTTCCAGATTTATGCCCAAGACCTCCTTTGCAATCACCAAATGTCCGGAGCTGCTGATTGGCAAAAACTCGGCAGCCCCCTGTATCACTCCAAGTATCACTGCTTTCCAAACCGGCATTTCATACATCCTTTCCTTATCAATGATTCTTTTTTATAATGATATTTATTCCCCTGCTTTTATTTTTAGACCTGCTTCTGTCTAAAAATAACGCTAAACTTCATTATAGCTTTTCTTTGCCGGAATTGCAAATATTTTTTTCTCTAATTCTTTCCTGAAGTCTTCCAAGTGCCTCCCCGATTCCGCCAATTTCTTCAAAAAGCCCGGCTTCCACTGCTTCTCTGCCCACCAGAATGGTTCCCAAATCCCTGCTGAGAATGCCAGGCTTTACCATCCACTCGCCTAACTGTTCCTTAGAAACTCTGCTGTGCCCGGAAATAAAGCCGGTAATCCGTTCCTGAATCACCTGAAAATACTCATAGGTCTGCGGCGCACCAAGCACCGTCCCGTTTAATCTTACCGGATGAATAATGACAGTGGCACTCGGCGCAATGACCGTATAATCCGCCGCCACAGAAATAGGAACGCCAATAGAATGACTGTCTCCAATCACAAGTGCCACAGTAGGTTTGGAAAGGGATGAAATAAATTCCGCCAATGCAAGCCCGCACGAAACATCCCCTCCGACCGTATTTACTAAAAACAAGACACCCTCCACCTGCTCTGCCGCCTCCACGCTTGCCAACACCGGCAGAATATGCTCATACTTCGTAGTCTTCATCCGGTCACCGGAATTTTCGTGGCCCTCAATTTCTCCAATCAGGGAAATCATCCAGATTTCCTTTTCTTCTCCCGTTCCCGGTAAAATCGTAATCCCATACTCCTCTATCAGTTTTCCATCAAGCACGCTCATAATACACCTCTTTCCTGCCACTAATACAGAAAAGAACGATATCCTCTGTATCGTTCTCTCCATAACCAGTATTCACTTATTTCGTTTTTTTATTCAGAAGATTCCCGAAAGAACCGGTGAAGCCTTTGAATCAGCAGCGCAGCAACCACTCCGACCGCCACTCCGCTGATACAGCCTGCCACCAGAAGAAAC
>CADBMP010000331.1 GCA_902795775.1 uncultured Lachnospiraceae bacterium
CGTTCCACAGGACGTTTTTTAGGAGTTGAAATTCCGGATGAAACAGGTTTCTCTGTACGAATCCGCTCCATGAATTTTGGATATGACTCCTTTTTCGATGTTTCTTCCTGGGCATAAGAAACGGAAGAGGCTTTTTCTCCTTCCCTGCCTATGCTTGCTGCCACATGAAGCATGGAAATCAGCCTGCTGCTAAAACTCGTTCCTTTTGCCTCCGAAAGGCTGTCCGGTTTTGTCAGGAAATCAATCGCTCCAAGCTCTAACGCCTGTATGGTTTCTTTTGCATCTTCTTTTGCAAGGGTACTGACAATCAGAACATTTTCCCGCATTCCTAACTTTCTTAATTCCCTTAAGAATTCAATTCCATTCATTTTCGGCATATTGATGTCTAAAACTATGGCGTCGAATTTCTGGCCGGATTTTAAGATTTCCAATGCGTCTAAACCATTTACTGCATATTTATCAGCGGTAAGATTCTCATCGGAATTTATTATATCAAATAGTACCCTTCTCATAAGTGCAGAATCATCAATAACAAGTATTTTTTTCATGAAACCCTGCCTCCTAACCTTCTTTTTTCCCTTTCTATCTGAAATACATAATGTATAATTTTTTCCTTCAATGCTTCCGGCATGCCAACAAACTTCAGCCGGATATCCAAAACCCCCTGTTCATTCCTGAAAGGCTCGGAATAAATAATCTTTCCATATGTGGCAATAGTCAGCGGATATTCCTGATCCATCACATCAAACTTTACGAACACATAATCACCGGACCGGAAATGTTCCCCTGTGGTAAAACGGATTCCTCCGGCACTGATATCAATCATTACCTCTGAAAAATACACCGGCTCAAGCATCTTTTCCAGATCTTCCTGCTCCATGACCGGAAAAGAAAGGTATTCCTTTACCTTCTCCTCCTCCAGCTTATGTAAAAAAATTTTTGCATGACTGGAAACCCTTTGATGCATCCTTCTTTGCACCTTTTCTAAAGGAGACAGAAGCTCAAAAGTCAGGATTCTTTTTTGGTCCTCCAAATAATAAGACTGGTAATAAGCAGTACATAAAAATACTTTTTCATACGAAAAAAAGTATATCATATAACACATATTTTTTTCAAGTCCGGTTTCTTTGTCCTCTATCACAAGCTCAATCTCTGTATCTGACAGGATTTTTGACACCGTTCCCTTTAACAGCCAGGGAATATCATGTTCTAATAATTCCTCAACATCCTGTCTTTTTAAAAAAATCTTAATGACATCATTTGGTTTTATAAGCTCCTCTATCATTCCCTTCTCCTTTTCTTTTGTTTTCCAAAAATAAAATCAGAAAATCATATGCTTGTCAACAGAACAGAACTATCATGCTTTTACAAAATGAAACATTTTTGAAAATAAACCTGCAATTCCCCTGCCAGATCGTTCTTTCTCTACAATCTCTCCATTTTCCAGAAGCATTGCAATATCCAAAATTGCCCTTGAGGAGCTTGCATTCGGATAGGAAATGGAAACCGGCTGCTGTTTCATGACCGCCTGATACAGCCTGTCATCAGAAGGAATATGTCCCAGATAGTCCATTTTCATATTCAGGAATTTCTGTACCACCATATTTAATTTATCAAATAATTCCTTTCCATCCTGATAGTCATGTGTACGGTTCGCAATCATATGTACCTTTGTCCCCTGCTTGTCAAATCCGTCTTTCCGGCATAAAATCTTTAAAAGCGCATATGCATCCGTTATGGAAGTAGGCTCCGGCGTAGCCACAAGGATTACCTCAGCACTGGACATGACAAGATCCATTACTGCTCCGGAAATTCCTGCCCCTGTGTCCACAATGACAACATCTGCAATACTGTCCAGTTCATACATGGTATGCACCAGGCTCCGGACCTGATCACTATCTAAGTTCGTCAGTTCCTTTAATCCGGAACCCCCGGAAATAAAACCAATGTCCTCCGGACCTTTTTTTACAATCTCGTGCAGCTCTTTTCCATGAAACATTACATCTGCCAGATTATACTCCGGCCGGATGCCCAGCATGATTTCTATGTTCGCCAGTCCAAAATCTGCATCCAAAACAACAACACGTTTCTTTAACCGGCTCAACTGGATTGCAAGGTTTACAGAAATATTTGATTTTCCAACCCCGCCCTTACCACTGGTCACAGTGATCACCCGGGCAAGATGCTCTTTCTTATTCTGTGCCTTAATTATATTTCTCAACTGCTCTGCCTGATCCATCAGCTATTTCCTCCCAGTAGCTGCTTTGCAATATTCTGTGCATTCGTTTTTCCAATATCATCCGGTACATTCTGTCCATAAGTACAATACGATAAAGGTGCCCCTGTCAGCATACGGATATTAAATATATTACCAATCGTATCTGTTTCATCCAGTTTTGTAAATATCAGATAATATTTTGTCATTTCAGCATAAGTTGTAGCAATTTTCACTAAATCCTTATATTTTGTGGTTGCACTTAAAACCAGATAAACCTCCCTCTGATCCTCCTTCACAGAATCAAACAGCTTTCCAATATCCTCTCTCTGCTCATCATTATTATGGGACCTTCCTGCCGTATCAACAAAGACCAGATCGTAATCCCTGAGTTCCTCCCTTGCCTTTTCCATATCCTCCGGCGCATAAACCACCTGAAGCGGAAGACCCAGGATATTTGCATACGTCCTCAACTGCTCCACTGCCGCAATCCGGTACGTGTCCGAAGTAATCAGGGCAAGTTTGGATTTCTGGGTAAGTTTCAGGGTCGCAGCAATTTTTGCTATGGTCGTTGTTTTTCCAACACCGGTAGGCCCTACAAAAAAGATATACTTTGTCTTTTTCGCTTTTACATCAATCAGATGCGGTTCTCCAATCTTTAATACAATCTTCTGATAAACACCTGCCAGAATACTGTCCAGATTTGCATTTGGACTGACACTCTGCTCAATGTCATCCAGAAGCTGGTTTACATAATTTTCCTCCACTTCATTGTCTAAAAGCTTCTTCCTTATCATGTCAAAATAAGGATTTTCCTCTTTTTCCTTTTCTTCTTTTTCAGTCTTTTCCTTTTTTGCCGTCTCCATCTGCTTCTCTAAAAGCTCCTGAAGATTGCTCAGACGCTCTCCCAGATCATCATCCTCTTTTTTCTTGTTCTTCTCTTTTCCAAATGCATCGGACGGGAAAATGTCCGGTTCCGGCAGGATGTCCTTTGATTTTTTTGAAAGGTTCTGTCCGCCCTCTGTGGTTTCTGCTTTCTTCTTCGCTTCCTTTTTTGCTTCTTTCTCTGCCTCCGCAGCAGCCAGAACAGCATTTGTTTCCTGGATTGCCTCCTGCAGCTTTGAAAAATCAGGGGAATCTCCTGCAGTTCCTCCCGGAGAGGAAAGCTCAGGCTTTTTTCCTTCATTTTTAATATCATCCACTGCCGCTGTAATCTCCACAGAAGGTTTCCGGAACAGTTTCATGAATCCCTTTGCAGAAATCTGCTTGACATTCATGATCACAACATCTTCTCCAAGCTCCTCCTTTGCCATACTGACAGCTTCATCCTCTGTTGTTGCAACATATTTTCTTATTACCATGATACGCTCTCTCCATATTAATTATTTACACGATGCCCTGCCCCATCCATAAAAAACCAGGCTGGCATCATCTCCATCCCCGGAGTCAAACCTGATATATCCTATACTGTCACCATCCCAATGGACTGCAGCTCTACATTCGGTTCAATCTCATTGTATGAAATGACAATCAAATCCTTAAACTGTTCAGAAGTCAGCTTTTTAAAATACATTCTCACAATCGGAGAAGTCACAATAATTGGATTTTTTCCAAGCTCCTCCATTTTATCCATTTCTTCTTTCAAAGAATTCAAAATTTCCTGTGTCTTATCCGGATCCAGATTGATATAAGCCCCCTGCTCCGTCTGCTTAATGGAGCTCATAATCTCCTGCTCAATTTTCGGGTCCAGCGTCACAACGCTCGTCATTTCATTTGCAGGAAAATATTTATTTGAAATGGCACGTTTTAAGCTCTGTCTGACATATTCCGTAAGCACATCCGTATCCCTTGTGGTCGTGGCATTATCTGCCAGGGTCTCAAAAATCGTCACCAGATCCCTGATGGAAATTCCCTCACGCAGCAGATTCTGCAATACCTTCTGGATTTCCCCCACACCTAACAGTTTTGGAACCAGATCTGAAATCAGCGTTGTATTTGCCTCCTGAATGTTGTTGATCAGGTTCTGTACATCCTGTCTTGTCAAAAGCTCGTCCAAATGGACTCTCACCACCTCCGTCAAATGAGTGGCAATAATGGAAGGCGGATCCACCACTGTATACCCTAACGACTCTGCACGCTCTCTCTGTGCTTCTGTAATCCAGATGGCAGGCAGATGGAACGATGGTTCAAACGTCGGAATACCGGAAATCTCTTCATCCACATATCCTGGATTCATTGCCATATAATGGTCAAATAAAATTTCGCCCTCACTGACAGGTACACCTTTGATTTTTATTACATACTGGTTCGGATTTAACTGTATGTTATCACGAAGTCTTATCATTGGCACCACACAACCTAATTCTAAAGCAATCTGCCTTCGTATCATGACTACGCGGTCCAAAAGATCGCCTCCCTGATTCACATCTGCCAAAGGAATGATTCCATAACCAAACTCTAACTCAATTGGATCCACCTGCAAAAGTGAAACAACATTTTCCGGTCTGCGGATTTCTTCTGCTGCTTCCTCATCCTCACCAACTTCTTCTTCAATATCCATTTCCTCCATGGCGGATTCGATTGCCCTTCCTGCAATCAGAAAAATGATTCCATATCCCAAACAGAGCAAGGTCGGGAACGGGGTAAAAGCAAGGAACACAAGTACGCCACCCACAATATAAAGCACCTTCGGAATGGAAAAAAGCTGTTTTAACAACACATTTCCGAGGTCGGATTCCTTGGAAACCTTTGTAACCAGAACACCGGTAGACAAAGAAATCAAAAGGGAAGGAATCTGGCTCACCAGACCGTCACCAATGGTCAGAATGGTATATTTATTCAATGCATCCATGGCTTCCATATTCTGCATGATGATACCGGTCAAAAGTCCTCCAACAATGTTGATACCGGTAATGATAAGTCCTGCTGTTGCATCTCCCTTAACATACTTTGTAGCACCGTCCATGGCTCCAAAAAAAGTGGCTTCATCCTGAATCTTCTGACGCTGCTCCTTTGCCTGTGCATCATTGATGGCTCCTGTATTCAAATCTGCATCAATCGCCATCTGCTTACCAGGCATTGCATCCAACGTGAACCTGGCGGTTACTTCAGATACACGTTCCGAACCTTTGTTGATTACAATGAACTGTATGATGATTAGCACAAGAAAGATAACTACACCAACAACAAGGCTTCCGCCACCCACGAAGTTACCAAAGGTAGCCACGACCTGTCCGGCCTCTCCTCTTAAAAGAATGTTACGTGTGGAACTGACATTCAAAGCCAGACGAAACAAAGTCGTAATCAAAAGAATCGTCGGGAAAGAAGACATATTCAATGCTTCTTTTGAAAAAACCGCATTAAAAAGGATGATCATGGCAACCGCAAGATTGAATATCATCATAATATCCATAAGTACAAGCGGCACCGGAATAATCAAAAAGATAACCGGGAGTAAAATGTAAAGTCCCAAAAATAAATCTGTTCTTTTCATATCATTTCTCCTATACTTTGTCTCTTTCACCCACACGCACAGGTGGACGTTTTTCCGCCTGAACACATAAACATCTTTACAGGCAGAACCTTATCACAATTTTCCTTTTAATCCATATACATAAGCAAGCACCTCTGCCACCATCTGGTAAAGCTCCGGTGGAATCTGCTCACCAATTTCCACATTATGGTACAGCATTCTGGCAAGCGGCTTGTTTTCCACAATCTCCACCTGATTATCCCTTGCAATCTGCTTGATACGTTCTGCAAGATAATCAGCTCCTTTCGCCAGTACAACAGGAGCGTCATACTTATCCTTGTCATATTTAATAGCTACAGCCAGGTGTGTCGGGTTCGTAATGACGACATCTGCCTGTGGAAGCTCTGCCATCATGCGCCTCTGTGCAGCCTGACGCATCCTTGCCCTCTGCTGGCCTTTTACCTTTGGATCTCCTTCTGTATTCTTATATTCATCCTTGACCTCCTGCTTGGTCATTTTCATGTCCTCATGAAACTTCCATTTCTGATAAAAATAATCTGCAACTCCGGCTATCAAAAAGAAAAAACTGATCCGGATTCCGATATTCACAATGACATCTCCAATCAGGGCAATTGCCTGCGGAAGGGAATAAAAATACATATCCAGCACCAAAGGCCATTTATCCTTCAGATAATCATAAACAACCCAGATAATAATGATGATCTTTATCACTGAAAATAAAAGCTTCATCAGGTTCTCTTTTGAAAAAAGACGTTTAATACCACTAATGGGATTAAATTTATCAAATTTGGGACGCATTGGCTTTGCAGAAACCTTCCATTTGACCTGCCGTTCAATGGAAATTACTGTAACAAGCATGGTCATGAGCAAAAAAGGTGCCACCATCCAAAGGATTCTTTTAATTCCCTCACCTAAAAGTGCTGAGAAATACTGAATTGTGAGCTCCATATTTGTGAAATCCGAAATATGGCTGTAAAATGACTGATAATTTTCCAAAAACTCATTTCCCAGTATTCCCAGATAAAGACGCAAAAGCAGGAAAAAAGCTAATAGGGAAATCGCCATTGTCAAATCCTGGCTTCTGGCGGCCTGTCCATTTTCTCTGGCTTCCGAAAGCTTTTTTGCCGTAGGTTCCTCTGTTTTTTCCCCACCATTTCCATCTTTTGCAAACAACTGTAAATCATATCTTAAATATGTCATACTGTACACCTTTTATAATAACTCATTTGCATTAAAATAGCAAATTTATATTGCATTTTTATTAAATGTTATGCCGCCATGGACTGTAGAAAAAGTTTGGTCATTTTTTGCATTTCATCAAAAATAAAATCTGTAATTCCCGGTAAAAAAGACATCAAAATATAAAGCAGCGCAAGACCAATAAAAATTTTGAGCTGCATTCCAATCACAAACATATTCATCTGCGGAGCAACCTTTGCCAGAATTCCAAGCACCACATTTATCACAAGGATACAGGAAAAAACAGGCAGAATGATACGGAAACCAATGACAAAAAAATCTGTAATATACTGCACTGCAATCTGATACAAATATGGTGACAATACAGCCCCGCCTACTGGAATCAGCTTGTAAGAGTCACTTAATGCTTTTATGATGTAATAGTGCATATCATTTGCAATGAACATCAGCATGAACACCGAGGTAAAAATGGTTGCACTGATTGTCGTCTGTACCTGCGTTGTCGGATCCATTTCCATCGCCATTGCAAAACCAATTTCCATATCAATCATATTTCCGGAAAAGTTTAATATATACATGCAGAAACCTGCACCAAGACCAATCAGAAGCCCTGTAATTGCCTCCTTTAAAAGAAGAATACTGTATCCTATCGCACCACTATAAGATACAGCCGTATAATCCACAGTATTCATTATAATTACAGACAAAAAAAACGCAATGGTCATTTTCAGTCGTCTCGGAATATTGGTATTGCTAAAAAAGGGTGCCATGACCATCACCATAGAAACCCTTGCGAACACCAACAGTGCAAATTCAACATAATCAAAGGTCAGTTTCAACGGAATCTCTCCTTTTCAACAGCTTTTATCGTTTGATAATGACAGGAATCTGATTCATGATGGAAATCAGAAGGTCAGAAACATTTCCCATGATCCAACTGCCAAACAAAAGAACCACAACCATAATTGCCAGAAATTTAGGAACAAAGGTAAGTGTCTGTTCCTGAATGGAAGTAATTGTTTGAAAAACACTGATGCAAAGACCAATAATCAGAGATACCACCAAAAGTGGAGCGGCTGTTTTTACAACAGTCCATACTACCTCCCTTGTAACATCCATCACATAACTCGATAACATAAGAAAAACCTCCTCCTTTATCCTTCCACTGCTACTGGAACGACTTTACAAGCTGCCCCACCACCAGATTCCAGCCATCTGCCAGAACGAACAAAAGAACCTTGAACGGCAGGGAAATCACCGTTGGCGGAAGCATCATCATACCCATGGACATCAAAGTAGATGCGACCACCATATCCATTACAATAAACGGCAGATAAAGCAAAAAACCAATGATAAAGCCTGCTCTTAATTCGCTCAGCACAAATGCCGGAATCACCGTCAGAATCGGAATATCTGAAATTTCCTCCATATCCTCTGACTTGATATGATTCATATCCATGAAAAGCTTTAAATCTTTTTCCCTGGTCTGCTTCAACATAAATTCCTTTAACGGGGCAATTCCCTTGTCAAGCGCCGCCTCCTCTTTAATCTGTCCACTCATATAAGGTTTCACAGCATCATCATACACCTGTGTAAACACAGGTGTCATGACGGCAAACGTAATAAAAAGTGCCAGTCCTGCAAGTACCTGATTTGGAGGTGCCGTCTGTGTAC
>CADBMP010000332.1 GCA_902795775.1 uncultured Lachnospiraceae bacterium
CTTTCGATACAGTAGGCTCAACATTTGAACCGGTAATTCCCACAATTACTTTTCCGGTCGAGCTCTTTACATATTTAATTCTCGTTCCGATACTGTTATATATCGGCTTACGAATATACGACGCTAAAATATCCGTGTATAACTTTGTTTCTCCATAATTCTTCTTCTCACCATTTGATAATTTCACAGTCGCACCATTTGCATACAGCGTAATGCCAGAAGAACCGACCGGTGATCCATATAAATAGTCATAAAACAGATGTTTTCCGGAAGCACCCTCTGTAGTTCCATTTGTTTTTACATAAAAAGATCCAAGATTATATTCTGTCCCATTTATTTTTATGCTTACTGGATAACTCTTTGGGTAAGCCAGCCCACGATCAATTGTAAAAGAAAGTTTGGCCTTATATCTTCCATCTGATTCCAGTGTTGGAGGTGTTTCAACAGTAGCACTCAGCGTTCTCTTCTCCACATATACAGAAACCGGTCCGTCAATTTTTTTCAAATTATAGACATCTACGGATACTTTAGTATTATCCGTATAATACCCAGAGTTTGGACTCATACTTCCGAAAAATACATCAAAATCAGGATTGTCAAACACATAAAAATTTCCGACTTCTGTTTCAATATAGCGACTTCCTATATAATAATTCGCCGTAATCGTGTATGTACCTACGCTCAACGTATCAGGTACTGTAAATGTATAACCATCTGTTTTCTTATCTTTTACCGACATTTTTGTTCCATTTAACTTCACAAAGAAATTAGAACCAGAACCATAAATACTCATAGGTTTCGTGTCACGTTCCGATCCATTTCGAAAATAAACCTTCACATCCATGCTATTTCCTTCAAGCACATGATTCGGTTCGATAAAGTGATCTCCGATTACCATCCTGTCTGCAAGCGTCTTCAAAAGAATATTATAAGAGCCATCAATATTTGCCAAAATTCCGCCATCTGCCAGACCCTCCTTGCTCGGATCTGTTACCCATCCATGATACTGTTCATAACAATCTGTACGCGAAATAGCGGCAATGATGGACAAGCTGATATCTGCAGTTTTCATTTTGCTTTTCACATTTGTAAGATTAATATCATATCCTGAACTAACATTTGGTTTGGATGTTGCATCTGTAAGAACGATACAGTACTTCTTTGTATCCGTACGGAAACCAAAGTCGCTTTTCAACATAAGCCCCAGTCCGTCCAGAAGTGTTTCTTCATAATCACCACCACCACTTGCAGAAATTCCGGACAAATAATTTACTGCACCTGGTGTCCCGGATGTCTCATCAGCAGTACCATCGAACCATCCGGAAGACGTTGTATTTTCACCACTTATTGTAATATCCCTGTACACTACAAACCTTACCCTGACATTTACCCCTTGTTCCTTTACTTCCTCAATAAAATCCGTAAGATTATCTTTTACACTTTGGATATAGGAAGACATTGACCCTGTAGCATCAATAACAAATACCACATCTGCCTTTCTGTCTACTGTCACAGAATCTGCCTTGCTTTCAAACCCGGACAGCCAAGGTGCTGCAAATAATAATACCAAAAAACCAAAAAGACTTTTCTTAAGCAAAGTGCCCAAAAAAGACTTCCATTTCCTTTTTTCACTAGCCATCTTATCCATCTTATTTTCCTCCTTGTATTCTATTTTGTTGGCTATAAAATATCTTTTTATATTCTTTCTTTTAAAGAATATAAAAACTACTATTCATTCCCCCCCTCTATTTATTATATATCTCTATATAAATGTGTCGACTTTATTATATCATACTTTAACTATTTTCACAAGTTTTTTATATTTTTAATATACGTAATTTTTTCAAAATTAACCAGCAGACTATGTATACAAATCCAAAATTTAATATTATACTCAAAAAAACTTCCCTGTCAGGGGAATATGATCATAGAAGGGAGACAAAAATGAACCCATCACTTACTACGGACCGCCTGCTCATCCGGACCGGGGAAGAATCCCTCGCAGAAACGCTCCTGTGCTTTTACGAGGAAAATAAAAAAGAATTTGAACCATACGACCCGGTTCTTTCCAGAAATTTTTATACAAAGGAATATCAGAGAAAGGCAATTTTATACGAACAAAAAGAAATAAAGAACGGACGCTCCATGCATTATTATGTATTTCTAAAAGAGCATCCGGAAACACTCATAGGAAATATTGAATTTGACCGGATACTCCCAAACCCGTTCTACAGTACTGTCCTTTCCTACCGGTTCCACCATGAATACTGGCACTGCGGCTATGCCACAGAAAGCATAAATGCCGCCATAGCTTCTATGTTCTCCGAATATGAGATCCACCGCATGGAAGCGCGGGTGACACCGGACAATACGCCCTCCATCCGCCTTTTGGAGCGGCTCGGTTTCCGATTCGAGGGCACGGAATACGAAAGCGTGAAAATAAACGGAATCTTCAAAGACCACCTGCGGTATTCGCTGCTGCAAGGACAAAGCGGACCAGTCCACTTCAACTCCTCAGCCCCTCACTCCACAGAAATCAATGTTTCATAATTTTAAGCAAGCTTTTACCAAAGACAAACCGGGCAGAAGACGTTTCCCTGTCTCCTGCCCGGCTTTTTTAGCATTGAGTTTTACTTCTTTGGTCCGTTCACCTGTGGATTCGGCTTTGCAATCAGCTTCTCTCTGTACTTCTTTGCAACCTCTCTATGCGTCGGATCCTTTGCCTGTGTTTTCGCTGCCTCCTTTACCACGCTGTGATACAGCTCTCCGACTTTCTGCATGCTGTCAATCTTCTGGTATCCTTCCTGGCCATATTTCTTCATTTCCTCTTTCATGATTGTACGCACCTCATTCTGGCGCAGCACCTTCTTTAATTCCTCCTTTGTATAATCCTTTGTCCCTAAGCTCTCCAAACGATTCTGGAACTTTTCCTTTGAAAATCACGTTCCTTATGCTCCAGATACTTATCCACCTTCTTAATGACACGGTTCGCCTTTTGCTGAAATTCCGCCAGAGTTTCATCAGAAACTCCCTTCATCAGCCGATTCATATATCCATGCAGGCTCAAAAGCTCCTCCTTCATCTCCTTGAACTGGTTCGAACCCTTATAAAAAGCTCTACCTCCTTTAATTCCTCTACCATGAGATTGACATTCGCCTTAATCTACTTTAAGTCCAGTCCGCCAATCCTTTCTACGCCATTTTCCATATAAATGGATGCTGTTCCCTGTGCAATCTCAAAATCCTGCACCTTGCGGTTCAATGCTTCCTCAAGAGCTAAGGAGTCAGGGAATTTGCTTCCCGCTTCTGCAGGTAAGGAATCATCTTTTCGGTCAAAAAGGCGGAAATGATCCTTGCATTCATCTGCTTCTGATGCAGCTCCTCTAAGCGCCTCTTTTTTCCTCCGGCTCCAGATTTCCTTCGTTAATCTCCCTCTGACGCTGTTCGTATACCTCTTCCTTCTGAGGTGTTCCATACCCCTGTTCCATTCTTGATATCAAATCAGAAAATACTGCAATCTGTTCTTCCCATTCCTTCTTTGCTTCCTCAGAAACAGCACTGCTGATATTGGCAGCAAAATCAACCCGCTGGCAGAAACAGAGAAACCCTTTACTTGAACTCAATCATTTTTGCCCCTTTGCTCTGTGTATAATAATCCAGCTTTTCTGCCTTCTTCTGTGAAATCTTCTTAGAGGAAATCTTCGTCTTTTCTCCCTTTGCAACAGAATACGTCGTGAGTACCGCCTTTCCTGATTCCATATATACGTTCGTGATTTCCTTTAGCGTTGCCTTTCCGTTCTGGATGATCAGTTTCCCGCTCCGGTGATGCCCGCCGTATAAAATGGCATCCTTTGTGAACATGATTGGATATGCGGTTCCGTCAGACTGCACAGAAGCAATGCGCTTCACCTTTCCGCCCGCAAACTGATAGACCACAGCACTAATGGTCTCTCCGTCTCCATAGACGTTATCCTTAGGCGTGACCACTAAGATTTTTTCACCCTTTCCACAGGAAAATCTCACTTCAGCAACACCGCTTTTATACTTTTTCGTCTTCTTTAACTGCTCCACTTTCTTGTCATACGCCTGCATGACCTTGCTTTCCTTAGCCCTGGAAACGTTCACTCCAGCAAACACTCCCATCAGGACCAGTACACATACAGCCACCATCATAATACCTTTTTTCATTTGAAAAATCCTCCTTTTTTAATTCCGGCATAAGCCGTAGAAATGTCTTGTGCATGTAATGCACATATTGCAGATATCAAGATAACTTCCTGTTTATGAAAATTTGCAATGCGCACACTGCAAATTATCCGGATAATTTCCTGTTTGTGTATATTTGCAATGCGCACACTACAAACTATCAGGATAATTTCCTACTTATACAAATTTGCAATGCACAACACACAAGATACATTATCTTGCACATTTGTATAACAGAGTTTCCCATCTCCGGTCCACTTCCTCCTGAAACTCCTGAATCAGGTGCTCATTTTCCGGTTTGAAAAGATGTTTGAACCTTCCCTGCAAACGCAGGAAATCCTCAATCGGACGTTTTTTCTTCGGCTCATAATTTAAGATCCAGTTTCCATGGTCAACCTCGAACAAAGGCCAATAGCACGTTTCCACCGCCATTTTGCAGATATCCATGATTTCTGCGGCTTCATATCTCCAGCCACGCGGACAAGGTGCCATTATATTTAAAAATGCCGGACCTTCTGTATAAATGGCTTTTTCTGATTTCTGGTGAATATCCACAAAATTCTGTGTGAACGTTGTCTGTGCCACATAAGGTACATTATGCTCCACAATAATACTTGCCAGATCTTTCCTGCACTGCATTTTTCCATTTGACTGAGAGCCGACCGGCGTTGTCGTTGTATCCGCATACATTGGTGTTGCAGAAGAACGCTGGATTCCGGTATTCATGTACGCACCATTGTCATAGCAGACATAGACCATGTCATGACCACGCTCCATGGCACCGGATAAAGACTGGAAACCAATATCATATGTTCCACCATCTCCGCCAAACGTAATAAACTTAAAATTCTCATTTTCCGGGAGCTTCCCTCTTTTTTTCAATGCTTTATATGCCGTTTCCACACCGCTTAATGTTGCCCCTGCATTTTCAAATGCATTATGAATGTAGCTGTCCTCCCATGAAGTGTATGGATACATAAATGAAGAAACCTCTAAACAGCCCGTCGCATTGCCAATGACTGCCCTGTCGTTTTCATGAAGTCCGCGAAGAACGGCACGCACCGCAATCGTTGCCCCA
>CADBMP010000333.1 GCA_902795775.1 uncultured Lachnospiraceae bacterium
AGAAAATCATATGCCAATGATGATTTTTGGATTAAACGAAAAAGACGGTATCCTGAATACGGCAAAGAAAAATAAAAAAGGAACTTTAGTTACTGCTTAGGAATCGTTTTGATTGGAGGATATTATGAGTACAGAATTAGATCAATTTAAGGAAAAAATGAGTAAATCAATCGAAAGTTTAGCAGGCGAATACATGACGATTCGTGCAGGAAGGGCAAATCCGCATATTCTGGATAAAATTTCCGTTGATTATTATGGACAGCAGACAGGGCTTCAGTCTGTTGCAAATATTTCCATTTCAGAAGCAAGAACTCTTGTCATCCAGCCTTGGGAAGCAAGCCTGATCAAAGATATTGAAAAGGCAATTTTAAGCTCGGATCTTGGTCTGACCCCGAATAATGACGGAAAGGCAATCCGTCTCACTTTTCCGGAGCTGACAGAAGACAGGCGTAAAGAGCTTGTAAAAGATGTAAAGAAAAAGGGAGAAAACGCAAAAGTAGCTGTCAGGAATATCAGAAGAGATGCAAATGATGCCATGAAAAAGCAGCAGAAGGCAAATGAAATTTCTGAAGATGAGCTGAAATCTGCAGAAAATGATATCCAGAAGATGACAGATGAGTTTGTTGCAAAAATTGATGCAATGGTAGAAGAAAAATCAAAAGAAATTATGACAGTATAATGTTATGGACATTGGTGGACGGCAGTGCTTTTGTCATGTTTTTGGCGTATAGGCCCAGATGTGGCACGTAAATGAAAAAGCCGTTCAGAAAATAACTCGTAAACATGGGGATAGGCTTTTTGGTCTGTCCCCTTTTCAAAGAAATTTTCAAAGAAAATTTCTTTGAAAATTTTTTAGTTTTCGTAATAATTTTCTTTGAAAATAACTTTGAAAATAATTTATAAAAAGAGAGGATGTTGGGAGAGAAATTATGTCAGAGGATATCAGAAAAATTCCCCGTCATGTGGCGATTATTTTAGATGGAAACGGAAGATGGGCAAAAAAACGTATGCTCCCCAGAAATGCCGGTCATGCGGCAGGCAGTAAAAATGTGGAAAAAATCTGCAAAGCGGCATGGGATATGGGAATTGAATACCTGACCATGTATGCCTTTTCCACAGAAAACTGGTCCAGGCCCCAAAAAGAAGTGGATGCACTGATGAAGCTTCTTTACCAATACTTATCTGATTGTTTAAAAACAAGCAAAAAAAATAATATGAAAGTAAAGGTAATTGGAGATATTACAAGACTGGCTCCTGACCTGCAGGAAAAAATAAAGGAATTAGAAGAATATTCTGCTGTCAATACCGGACTTCATTTTCAGGTGGCTTTAAATTATGGCGGGCGTGATGAAATCACCCGCGCTGTAAGAACACTGGCACAGGAAGTAAAAACAGGAAACCGGAATGTGGAACAGATTGATGAAGATCTTATCAGCAGTTACTTAGATACAAAGGGAATCCCGGATCCGGATCTTTTGATCCGTACCAGCGGGGAACAGAGACTTTCCAATTATCTGTTGTGGCAGCTTGCATATGCGGAGTTTTATTTTACAGATGTCCTCTGGCCGGACTTTGGCAAGGCAGATTTAGAACGCGCTGTTGAATTTTACGGCAGCAGGGACAGACGTTTTGGCGGTGTTTAAGGCTTTGCAGGGATGAGTCTGCATGAAAAATTTCAATACTTATAAAAATTTTTAAACGTGAGGTATGAAAAAATGTTTCGTACAAGATTAATAAGCGGAATCGTACTGATGGCGATTGCTATTTCATTTATTCTACTGGGTGGATATGCGCTTTTCGGTCTGATTACGGTAATTTCAACCATTGGGCTTTTTGAACTGTACCGGGCTGTCGGCATGGAAAAAACAGCACCCGGTATCCTTGGTTATCTGTCCGGGATTTTCTTAGATGTGCTCCTTTTAAATGCACAAGGGAAATTTGGAAATTTTATAAAAGTTACACATGAACATGTTTTAATCTGGCTGATGATTACATTTGTTCTATTCATGTTTTTTTATGTCATTGCTTATCCAAAATATAATGCAGAGCAGATGACCATGTTGTTTTTTGGACTTTTCTATGTGACTTTCATGATGTCCTTTGTTTTCCAGCTCCGTTTTGTGGAAAAAGGCGTACTTTATGTCTGGCTCATCTTCATCGGGGCATGGGGATCGGATACTTGTGCATACTGTGTAGGAAAACTGATTGGAAAACATAAAATGCCATCTTCGCTAAGTCCCAAAAAGACCATTGAGGGATGTGTGGGCGGTGTACTTGGAGCAGCTTTAATTGGCTTTATTTTTGCTCTGGTACTTTTTAATGGCAGTGACTATCTGTGGAAGATTTCTGTTACCTGTGGTGTATCAGCTGTAATTTCCCAGGTGGGCGACTTAACGGCTTCGGCCATTAAAAGAAATCATGATATAAAGGATTATGGAACGCTGATTCCGGGGCATGGCGGGATTTTAGACCGTTTTGACAGTATTATTTTTATTGCACCAATCGTATATTATTTTGTGGTATTCTTTGGACTGTAGGATGATAAGTGCAGGTTTTGCTGGCATATGATTTAGGAAGAAAGTAATTATGAGCCTATATTCAGGCATCTTGTTGCAAATGGAAAAACAATAGGAAAAGGAAGCAGGATAATGCTTCGGTATGGGGGATTTTTATGAAAAGGGTGGTTGTACTTGGTTCCACAGGTTCGATTGGAACACAGACGTTAGAGGTCATTCGTCAGAATGAGGATATGGAAGTGGCTGCGCTTGCTGCCAGAGGAAACATTGACCTTTTAGAAAAACAGATTGAGGAATTTCATCCAAAACTTGCCTGCGTGTTTGAAGAAGAAAAAGCATTGGAATTAAAGCACCGGGGAAGAACAGGGAATACAGAAATTGTTTCCGGTATGGATGGTCTGGTATCCTGTGCGGTACTTTCGGAAAGCGAAATCGTGGTGGCGTCCGTTGTGGGAATGATTGGAATCCGTCCGGTCATGGAGGCAATCCGTGCCGGAAAGGATATTGCATTTGCAAATAAAGAAACCTTAGTAACGGCAGGCCATATCATTATGCCCCTAGTGAAAGAGCATGGTGTGAAATTTTTACCGGTGGATAGTGAACATGCTGCCATTTTTATGTGCCTGAACGGGGAAAATAAAAAAGAAGTGGAAAAAATCTGGCTGACGGCTTCCGGTGGACCATTCCGGGGAAGAAAGAAAGAGGAGCTTCGTTCTGTGACGGTGGAAGATGCCCTGAAACATCCGAACTGGTCCATGGGGAAAAAAATTACGATAGATTCTGCGACCATGGTAAATAAAGGACTGGAGGTCATTGAAGCAAAATGGCTGTTCGGACTGGAATTTGAACAAATACAGGTGCTTTTGCAGCCACAGAGCATCATCCATTCCATGGTCGAATATAAGGATGGCGCAGTGCTGGCACAGCTTGGCACGCCGGATATGCGCCTTCCCATCCAATATGCACTCTGTTATCCGGAAAGACGGGAGCGGATGGGTGAATCCCTGGACTTTACAAAGCTTTCCGCTATTACCTTTGAAAATCCGGATTTAGATACCTTTACCGGATTAAAACTTGGATATGAAGCTGGGAAAACAGGAGGAAGCATGCCGACCGTATATAATGCGGCAAATGAAAAAGCGGTGTCTTTATTCATGGAAAAAAAGATTTCATTTCTTCAGATTACGGAGCTGATCAGGCAGGAAATGGAACATCACAGGCTGATTGCACATCCGTCCCTGGATGAAATTCTGGAAGCAGAGCGCAGGGTACAGGAGAGCATCGGAAAAAAATTTGAGTAAAGAATTACTGTCCACAATTTCATACCGGCATTTTTGTCTGAATGGACGGTGGATGGTAACATAAAATAAAAAAGAAATGAGGATGAATTCAATGAATATTATTGCTGCGTTATTGATTTTTACAGTTATTGTTGTCATTCATGAATTTGGTCATTTTATCTTTGCAAAAAAGAACGGCGTTGGTGTACCGGAATTTTCTGTAGGGATGGGACCGCGCCTGATTACGGTGGCAAAGACCAAAAAGGGGATGAAAGTGAAGTTTTTATGCTCACAGAAGGCTTATGAAGCAGATGAGGATTGGAAGGATGTCACGAAATATTCATGGAAGCTCCTGCCGATTGGCGGTTCCTGTGCCATGATCGGTGAAGATGAAGATGTGTATTCCGAGGATTCCTTTAATACAAAGGGAAAATGGGCCAGATTTACCATTATATTTGCAGGACCTTTTTTTAATTTTCTTTTAGCCTTTGTACTGTCCATTATCATTATTGCACAGTCCGGCATTGATGTACCGAAGGTCTTTCTGGTGTATGATAACCAGCCGGCAAAAACTGCAGGAATAAAAGAAGGAGATTTAATTAAGAGCATCAACGGTCACAAGATTACCATCGGGCGCGAGCTGGAAACGTATGTACAGCTTTATCCGTTAGATGGAAGTGATGTAACCATTGTGGCAGAACGGGACGGGAAAGAAAAAACGTTTACATTCAGTCCGAAATATAAGACAAATCTGTTCGGTTTTTCTTATTCTGCAGATGAGAACCGTTCTTCGACCATTTCTGCAATTACCGAAGGAAAACCTTTTGCAAAGGCTGGAATTGCTGTAGGGGACGAAATACTTTCTGTGAACGGCACCAAGGTAAAGAACGGTGCAGATCTGAAGACAATTATGGATCAGAACGCAGATGGCAGCGAAATTACGTTTGAAATCAAACGTGGGGACGAAGTAAAGGAATATAAAGTGACTCCTGTTCCTTATGAAACAAATACGCTGGGTCTCATTGCAGAAGCAAGGGAAAAAACCGGAAATGCTTTCGTCATCTTAAAATACAGTGTGATTGAAGTGAAATACTGGATTGAAACAACACTTGCCAGTTTAAAGCAGCTCGTGACAGGTGCATTGAGCGTCAAGAACCTTTCCGGTCCGGTGGGCATTGTCAATACCGTCGGGGATGTAATTGAGCAGACGAGCAAGGAAGGGCTCTGGGTGGTTGTGTTAAATATGCTGTATATGTCCGTCTTACTGAGTGCCAATCTTGGCGTGATGAATCTTCTGCCAATCCCGGCACTGGACGGAGGCAGGATTTTATTTATTCTGGTGGAAGCGATTCGCAGGAAGCCAATCGACAAAGAAAAAGAAGGTTATGTGCATTTTGCCGGATTTGCGCTCCTGATGATCTTAATGGTGTTTGTCATGTATAATGATATCGTGAAGCTGCTGCATTAAAATCAAAAAAATGGAGAGCATGGACAAATTTAGGAAAACATGAACGTTTCACATTCCTTATAGGAAAATTGCAAAAACAGCAATTCTCAGGTTATGTCCAAAAAATATGAAAAAGAATCGGGGAGGGTGTTAAGGATGAGAGAGCACACAAAAGTGATACAGATTGGAAATGTAAAAATTGGCGGTGGAAACCCAGTCGCCATCCAGTCCATGACAAATACAAAAACAGAAGATGTGTCTGCTACCGTACAGCAGATAAAAGAATTGGAAAAAGCAGGCTGTGAAATCATCCGCTGTGCGGTACCAGGCATGGAGGCTGCAAAGGCACTTTCTGAAATAAAAAAAGAAATCCATATTCCATTGGTGGCAGATATCCATTTTGACTATAAACTCGCCATTGCCGCCATGGAAAATGGAGCAGATAAAATCAGGATCAATCCGGGAAACATTGGTGAAAAAGAAAAAGTGCAGGCTGTGGCAGATGTGGCAAAGGAACGTGGAATTCCAATTCGCGTGGGAGTAAACAGCGGCTCTTTAGAAAAAGAAATCCTTAATAAATATGGCAGAGTGACTGCTGAAGGTTTAGTAGAAAGCGCACTTTTCAATGTCAGCATGATAGAAGATATGGGATACGACAACCTTGTCATCAGTATCAAGTCTTCAGATGTCATGATGTGCATCAAAGCACATGAGCTGATTGCCCAAAAAACAAACTATCCGCTTCACGTCGGCATTACAGAATCCGGCTCCGTATGGCAGGGCGGCATCAAATCAGCTGTCGGGCTTGGAGCCATTCTTAATCAGGGAATCGGGGATACCATCCGCGTGTCCTTAACGGGTGCTCCTGTGGAAGAAGTGCGGACAGCAAAGCTGATTTTAAAAACACTGGGTCTTAAAAAAGGCGGTGTAACCGTAGTATCCTGCCCGACCTGCGGCAGAACGCAGATTGACCTGATCGGTCTGGCAGCACAGGTGGAAAAGTTAGTGGAGGATATTGATGCGGATATAAAAGTGGCTGTCATGGGCTGTGTCGTCAATGGTCCCGGGGAAGCGAAAGATGCAGATGTAGCAATCGCCGGTGGAAAAGGAGAAGGGCTTTTAATAAAAAAGGGAGAGATTATCAGAAAGGTTCCGGAAGATGGGCTTCTGGAGGCATTAAAAGAGGAGCTTAAGACATGGAAAAATTGTTGTTAGATACCTTTGACGGCTTAAAACTGACAGAACGGCAAAGAAAACTTTTTGAACGGGTATATGTAGAACGGATTCTTGTTTCGCACCAGAACAAAAGCGTGCATGTATTCATAAAATCGGATTTTATCCTTCCGTATCGTGAAATCAGGATGTTAGAACATTCCTTAAATAATGTCATGCACAAAATGGGATTTTCTGCATTTGTGAAAGACCGTTTTCTTTTATCCGGACAGTATACACCGGATATTTTCTGGGAAGAATATAAAGAAAGTATTTTGGAAATCCTGAAAAATGAGAATATTCTTTTTTTTCATATGATGTATCAGGCAGAAATTTCTTTTCAGTCAGCCGAAATGCGGATTCGTTGTGAAGATGATTTTCTTTTTCGTACACAGGAAGAAAATCTTTCTTCCATGCTCTGTCGGATTTTTAATGAAAAAGCCGGTTTCCAGATAACGGTTTCCATATCATTTTCTTTGAAAAAAAGCTCTTTGGAAACCACCTGCTATGAAATTTACAAAAAAAATGAACAAGGTTTTTTTTCCAGCATAAGAGTAAAGGATTTATATGAAAAAAAGTCGTTTACCAGTGAAGAATATGCAAATCTGGAGCCGGAAAAAAGAAGTGTTCCAGAGGAAAAGGAGCTTATAAAGACCACAGCCGGAATAAACAAAGAGAATACGGAAAAAGCAGGAGAAAAAGAAGTACCTGTAACCCAAAACTATTCTGTTCCTAATAAAAAACAGCAAATAGATATTCCAAAGGAAAACAGCACAGAACCCCCAAAAGAGAAAAAAAGCTTTGAAAAAGAAAGTGTTTCCGGTTCGTATCAGGGAAAAAGAAATAAATCAAAATGGGGACAGGGCCCTGTGGACGAGGAGTGCTTTTACGGGAGAAACTGTGAGGGAGAACAGATTAAAATTGCAGATATCATAGGGGAAATGCCCGGCATTGTTGTGGAAGGAATGGTCATTGGTGTGGAGGAACGGGAAATCAGGGGGGAACGCATCATTTATATGTTCCAGATTTCTGATTTTACCAATTCCATAGAAGCAAAACTTTTTACGGACAAAGAGGAGCTGCCCCTGTTACAGGAGAACATAAAAAAGGGGGCATTCATAAAAATCAAAGGAAATTGTGTATATGATGATTTCAGTAAAGATTATGCCCTGATGGCCATTAAAGGAATCAAAAAAGGCCAGGATACCAGGATAAAACGGATGGATACGTATGAGGGGCGGAAACGTGTAGAGCTTCATGCCCATACCCAGATGAGTGAAATGGATTCTGTCATGTCTGTGGAATCCTATGTAAAAACGGCAATGGCTTTCGGCCATACGGCAGCCGCCATTACCGACCATGGCGTGGTACAAGCATTTCCGGACGCAGACCATATGTTAAAACCGGATGATAATTTCAAAATGATCTATGGAATGGAAGCCTATCTTGTGGATGATCTGATTGAGACGGTAAAAAACGGGAAAGGCCAGGATTTTCATGATACTTTTGTCGTGTTCGATTTAGAAACCACCGGAATTGGACCAAAAAGCAACGAAATCATTGAAATTGGTGCAATCCGGATCGTGGACGGCGTCATGACAGAAACCTTTAGTGAATTTGTCAATCCAAAACGCCCGATTCCGTACCAGATTCAGGAGCTTACAGGAATCAAGGATGTCATGGTGCAGGATGCAGAAACCATAGATGTCCTGCTGCCAAAGTTTCTGGCTTTTTGCAACGGAGCCGTCATGGTGGCACATAATGCGGATTTTGACATTGGTTTTATTACACAAAAAGCAAAAGACCGAGGAATTGACACAGATTTTACAGTCATTGATACGGTTTCTGTGGCAAGGGCACTTCTGCCGGACTTAAAGCGTTATAAGCTTGATACCGTAGCCAAAAAGCTGGGCGTCTCCCTGGAAAACCATCACCGGGCGGTGGATGATGCAACAGCAACTGCAGAAATCTTTTTACATATGTTAGACCGGCTGAAAGAAAAGGGAATTGATGATTTGGAGAAACTGAATCAGTTTGGAATACCGGATACAGAGGCCATCCGGAAACTTCCATCTTATCATGCAGTCATACTGGCAAAAAATGAAACCGGCCGTGTCAATTTATACCGTCTGGTTTCCGAATCACACTTAAAATATTTTAACCGCAGGCCGAAACTTCCCAAAAGTCTTCTGACGAAATGGAGGGAGGGGCTGATTTTAGGCTCTGCCTGTGAGGCAGGCGAGCTTTTCCGGGCAATTTTGGAAGAAAAACCGGAGGAGGAGATTGACCGGCTGGTCAAGTTTTACGATTATCTGGAAATCCAGCCCATTGGAAATAACGCTTTTATGATACGTGAGGAAGACAAGTACCCACAGATCCAGGATGAAACAGACCTTCAGGAGCTGAACCGCAAAGTGGTAAAGCTAGGCGAAGAATATGGAAAGCCGGTGGTAGCGACCTGTGATGTCCATTTTTTAAATCCGGAGGATGAAGTATACCGCAGGATCATCATGTCAGGAAAGGGATTTTCAGACGCAGACTTCCAGGCTCCGCTCTATTTCCGCACGACCGGGGAGATGCTGCAGGAATTTCAGTATCTTGGGGCAAAAAAGGCAGAAGAAGTCGTCATTGATAATACAAACCTGATTGCGGATATGATTGATAATATCAGGCCATGCAGTCCCAGAAAATGCCCGCCGCAGATTGAAAATTCGGACAAGGAGCTCAGGGAAATCTGTTACAGGCAGGCACATAAAATCTATGGACCTGAGCTTCCGCCGGTGGTGGAGGAACGGCTTAACAGAGAGCTTAACTCCATTATCAGCAATGGATATGCGGTCATGTACATCATTGCGCAGAAACTGGTATGGAAATCGGTAGAAGACGGATATCTGGTGGGGTCACGTGGTTCCGTCGGTTCTTCATTTGCGGCGACCATGGCAGGGATTACGGAAATCAATCCACTTCCGGCACATTATTACTGCTCGGAATGTCATTATTATGAATTCGACCCGCCGGAATTAAAGGGAAAGGCAGCAGGTACCTCTGCCTGCGATTTA
The DNA here is from genome assembly GCA_902795775.1 of uncultured Lachnospiraceae bacterium. Taxonomy (GTDB): domain Bacteria; phylum Bacillota; class Clostridia; order Lachnospirales; family Lachnospiraceae; genus Butyribacter. The sequence continues at coordinate 9,515 of CADBMP010000333.1, forward strand.
GAAGATAAACTCTGTCCAAAGTGCGGTGCGCTCTTAAAGAAAGAAGGGCATGATATCCCGTTTGAAACATTCCTTGGTTTTAAAGGAAACAAAGAGCCGGATATTGATCTGAATTTTTCCAGCGAATATCAGAGCAATGCACATGATTATACAGAAATCATTTTTGGGCATGGACAGACGTTCCGCGCCGGAACGGTCGGAACACTGGCAGAAAAGACTGCCTATGGATATGTAAAAAAATATTGTGAGGAGCATGAGATTACAAAACGGAGCGGGGAAATCGAACGGATTGCTTCCGGCTGTGAAGGTGTGCGCCGCTCGACCGGACAGCATCCGGGAGGAATTGTGGTGCTTCCGGTGGGAGAAGAAATCTACACCTTCACCCCGGTTCAGCATCCGGCAAATGATATGGAAACAAAGACCATCACCACTCATTTTGACTATCATAAAATTGATGCAAATTTATTAAAATTGGATATACTGGGGCATCAGGATCCGACCATGATCCGTATGTTAGAGGATCTGACCGGGAAAGATGCAAGCAGTATCCCAATGGACGACAAGGGCGTGCTTTCGCTTTTTGAGAGTACGGAGGCACTTGGAATCAAACCGGAAGATATCATGGGCTGTCCTTTGGGGTGCCTTGGGATTCCGGAGTTTGGCACACAGTTCGTCATTGGCATGGTACAGGATGCAAAGCCGAAAAGCTTTTCAGACCTGGTGCGTATTTCCGGGCTTTCGCATGGAACAGACGTATGGCTGAATAACGCACAGTACTACATCACACAAGGGTACTGTACCCTGTCCTCCGCCATTTGTACGCGTGATGATATCATGACCTACTTAATTTCCATGGGGCTTGAAAATGAACGTGCATTTGAGATTATGGAAAAGGTGCGGAAAGGCAT
>CADBMP010000334.1 GCA_902795775.1 uncultured Lachnospiraceae bacterium
AAGAGCTGTCTACTTTTTACAGGCGAAGTACGGAGTGTATGTGCGCATGGCTCTGATTCTGTCGCTGTTAGGTCTGGATGAAGAACACATTTTTAAGGACACAGAGAAGAAAAGGTAATGCAGAAGTATTGTTCAGCGGATTTATGAACAAGGAGGGTGATTGTTTATGTTAAACATTGGTGGATTGAATGAAGGCGTGGTCATTGACCATATTCAGGTGGGCGGTGCCATGAAAATTTATGAGTATCTGAATCTGGAAAAGCTGGATGTTTCTGTGGCAATCATTAAAAATGCCCGCAGTAATAAGATGGGGAGAAAAGATATTATAAAAATTGAGGGACCGTTTGATTTAGACCTGACCGTCTTAGGGGTACTTGACCACAAGATTACGATCAATGTCATCAAGGACAATGAAATCGTGCAAAAACAGCGTTTGGAGCTTCCGGAGCGTGTGACCGGCATCATCAAGTGTAAAAATCCGAGATGCATCACTTCGATTGAGCAGGAGCTTCCACATACGTTCAAACTGACAGATAAGAAAAATCGAATTTACCGGTGCATTTACTGTGAGAGTAAATTCAAGGGAAAATAGAAGGTTACTATTCACAGTCCGATGTCATTTAGTTTAGATGATATCGAACGGAAACTATACTTTGTATGCCTTTAAATTTTGGCTAAACTATATGTACTGAGAATAGTAACAAGAAAAAATGTGAAAAGAGAGGAAAGGAAGGATAGAGTATGGATTTTCAGACATTACAGAAGGACATGGTTGCAGCCATGAAAGCAAAGGACAAGATTAGAAAAGAGACGATTTCGACTTTAATCCAGGCATCAAAGAAGATTGCCATAGATGAAGGCAAAAGAGATGATATTACGGAGGAAATCGTAAACAGGGCTGTTTTAAAGGAAGCAAAGACCGTAAAAGAGCAGGTGGATACCTGCCCGGCGGAGCGCGCCGAGTTAAAAGAGGAATATCAGACAAAGTATGATATTATTATGGAGTATGCGCCAAAGATGATGAGCCCGGAGGAAATCGAAGAAGTGCTTACCACGAAATTTGCCGAGGTGCTTGCTGCAAAGAATAAAGGGCAGATTATGAAAGCGGTCATGGCGGAATTAAAGGGAAAGGCAGATGGGAAAGACATCAATCAGGTGGTGGCGAAACTTTGCCAGTAAGGTATTTTTTGACATGATGCTGAAGGCAGGATAATAAAAAATCAGTTTGAATTTTGGTAAAAAATAAACCGCGAAATTATAGCATAAATATAGAAAAAGAAGGAGAAGAAGAATGATTAAATTATACGAACATGGTGTTTATCTGGTAAATGGAACAGAAATTGTGGAAGATAGTGGAAATGCACAGGCAGAGCTTAGTGCCAAAGTGGGAAATGTTCCGGAAAAAGAGGAAGCTGCAAAAGGTACCATGGCATATGGTATCTTAAAGGAGCATAATACATCAGGAAACATGGAAAACCTTCAAATCAAATTTGACAAGCTGACCTCCCATGATATTACTTTTGTAGGAATCATCCAGACGGCCAGGGCGTCAGGACTTGAAAAATTTCCAGTGCCTTATGTGCTGACAAACTGTCATAACAGTTTATGTGCCGTAGGCGGAACAATCAATGAGGATGACCACATGTTTGGTCTTTCCTGTGCAAAAAAATACGGTGGAATTTATGTACCGCCTCATCAGGCAGTCATTCACCAGTTTGCAAGGGAAATGCTCGCGGGCGGCGGAAAGATGATTTTAGGTTCAGATTCCCATACGCGGTATGGTGCGCTCGGTACCATGGCAATGGGAGAAGGCGGACCGGAGCTTGTGAAGCAGCTTCTTAGCCGGACTTATGATATCCCGATGCCGGGCGTGATTGCAGTGTATTTAGACGGGGAACCGGTAAAGGGAGTCGGACCTCAGGATGTGGCACTGGCAATCATAGGAGCGGTATTTGCAAACGGATATGTCAAGAATAAGGTCATGGAATTTGTGGGACCGGGTGTTTCCAAGCTTTCTGCAGATTACCGTATCGGCATTGATGTTATGACGACGGAAACGACCTGCCTGTCCTCTATCTGGACAACCGATGAAAAAATCAAAGAGTTTTATGATATTCATGGAAGAAGTGAAGATTTTAAAGAACTGCATCCGGCGGCAGTGACTTATTACGATGGCATGGTCTATGTGGACTTGTCAAAAATCAAGCCAATGATTGCCATGCCGTTCCATCCAAGTAATACATATACCATTGAGGAATTAAAGGCAAATCTTTCGGATATTTTAGAAGATGTGGAGAAAAAAGCACTGGTTTCTTTAGATGGCCAGGTGGATTTTTCATTAAAAAATAAAGTAAGGGACGGAAAGCTTTATGTGGATCAGGGAATCATTGCAGGCTGTGCAGGCGGCGGATTTGAAAATATCTGTGCGGCGGCAGATATCCTGAAAGGAAAGAGCATTGGTGCAGATGAATTTACGCTGAGCGTTTATCCGGCTTCCACGCCAATTTATATGGAGCTTGCAAAAAATGGCAGGTTAGCAGACCTCATGGCAACCGGTGCCATTGTAAAGACAGCATTCTG
>CADBMP010000335.1 GCA_902795775.1 uncultured Lachnospiraceae bacterium
CTTTCATCAGCTTTCCTGCAATCTTAAAATTGCGCATGCAAAAGCTGGGGGCAGCCTCCGCCACCCTGTCATTTAATATCTCCCACTGATACGGAATGACCTCTTTTCTCACCAGTTCCATCCGCTCTTCCCAAAAGGAATCCCTGATTTTAAAATTCTTCAAACTTAACGGCTGACTAATAATTTCAATTTTCTCCATGACTGCCCTCCTTTGAATTTCATTTCTATTTATTCCATTCTTGCCCGCAAGACCTGGTGTGGGATCTGCGTCGGCTTTGCCGACATATGCCTATGCAGATTCCTGCACATTATAAAATAATCCGAATCCTTGTCCCAAGCTCTGTACGGGACAGAATTTCAAAATATCCATGATGCATATCCACAATCCATTTTGCAATGGAAAGTCCCAGACCGGTTCCTTTATATCCCCTTGCCTCATCTGACCGGTAGAACCGTTCAAACATATGCAGCACATCCTTTTGCTCCATCCCGATTCCTGTATCCTGAATCTGAAGAAATGCCTGTCCGCTTTCTGTCTGCCCGGTTTTTAAAAAAATTTCCCCGCCTTTTTCTGTATATTTTGCCGCATTATCCACTAAAATCCTTACCGCCTGCTTGAACAGGACCACATCCACCAAAACATTGATTTGTATATCAGACCGGCTGAACCGGTAGACATGCTCCTCATCAATCATAAAGGACTCCTCGTAGATCTCCTGCATCAGGTCATTTAAGCAGACCGGCTCTTTATTCAGCTTCGTCCTTCCACTATCTCCTCTTGCCAGAAATAAAAGCTGCTCCACAAGGATATTCATGTGATTCACTTCATGCAGAATCGCCTGTATGGATTCATCCAGCACCTTTTTATCCTCTTTTCCCCACCGGTCAAGCATATCCGCATATCCCTTCAATACAGAAATCGGCGTCCTGAGCTCATGCGAAGCATCATTGACGAACCTTGCCTGCTGGCGGTTCGTCTCCCGCATACGTATCAAAAGATTATTCATTGCCGCCTCGATTCCTGCAAATTCCGGATCTTCTAACGATAACAGTCCCTCCTCTTCCGGATGGAGATTTTCTATGGCATTTTCCAATATCTGAAATTTTCCATCATTAAACGTATTTCTGCTGATTTCATCTGCCTGTAAAGCAATCTCGTCAATCGGTTTTAATATTTTCCTGATGCTCTTCCGGTTAAAATAGCTTCCTAAAATCAAGTGGAAAAATATCTGAAACAGCAAAAAAATGCCTAACCCAAGCAGAATATGACAAAGCGGCTGGTATAGGCCCAGGCGGAACCGCAAAAGACCGTCTTCTTCAATGCAATACGTCAAATGCGATAATTTTACCTCTGAAAGAATAATGCTCCTCTTACGGTTCCATACAAAATTTCCAAAATGCTCCACCTCCTGCATCCACAAAAAACCAGCAGACAAAATCAAAAACAAAAGAATGTCCTGGCCAATGATCATCCCAAGTCTGGAAGCCATCAGCTTTCTCTGAATCCTGCGTGTAATGGAGGAAACCTTCTTTCTTTTTGGCATAACGTTCTCCTATCCTGAACCAATAAGCTCCATGTTACTTTCTTTTTAGACAGAATCAGCTGTGCATATGAACCCGGCTATTAAAATTGACTTTTAACAGCCAGGTTAATCGTATCTTTTTAAGAACGGATCACATAACCAACGCCCCGGACCGTCTGTATCATCCTGACACCGAATGCCTCATCAATCTTACTTCGTAAATAACGGACATATACATCAATGACATTTGTTTCCCCGGCATACTCATAACCACAGACCTTTTCTAACAGGATATCTCTTGACAAGACGATATCCATATTTTCAAGCAGGGTTTCTAAAAGACAAAATTCCCGGTTCGTTAAGCTGATTGCCTGACCTGCATACCGGACCGTATGCTCTGCAGTTTGCAGAACTAACTCCCCCCACCGGTATATTCCAGACTCTGCCCCTGTGACAGACTGCTCCTGTTCCATCCGTCCGCCTCTGGTTCCCTTATGAAGCTTTAATGCTACGCGGATGCGTGCCAAAAGTTCTTCTATCGCAAACGGCTTTGTCACATAATCCACCGCACCGGCATCTAACCCGGATACCTTATCCATGACCGCATCCCTTGCCGTCAGAAGGATTACAGGAGTCGGATTTTCCTTATTCAGCCGTCTTAATACCTCTAACCCATTCAGTCCCGGTAGCATGATATCCAGTAAAATCAGATCATATGAAACAGAAACCGCTTTTTCTAATGCATCTCTGCCGTTCAATACCTTTTCCACCTTATACCCCTCATGCTGCAGCTCCAGTTCAATGAACCTTGCGAGCTTTTCCTCATCTTCCACCACTAAAATTGTCGTTTCCATGAGCATCCCCTTTTACCAAGCATTTTCCTATAATTTATTAAATTCACTTTTTGCATAATCTGCTGCAACACATGCGGCATCAGATGCTTTATTGAACATCTCACCGGCTTTTTCCTCCTTACCGGTCAGACTGTATCTGCACTCAAAAAACAAAGAAACTAAA
>CADBMP010000336.1 GCA_902795775.1 uncultured Lachnospiraceae bacterium
ATACGAAGGGCGATTTCAGAAGCACGAAAAAACATTGCAGAAATCATAGGTGCAGAGGAAGATGAGATTATTTTCACATCCGGTGGTACTGAGGCTGATAATTGGGCATTAAAGAGCATTTTATTTGGGGAGAATAGTCGAAAAAGAATTATTACAAGTACGATTGAACATCATGCCATTTTGAATACATGTTCAGTTTTAGAAAAAATGGGGTATGAAGTGATATATTTGCCAGTTAATCGATTTGGTATGGTTTCTACCAGTGATTTAGAAAATGCATTAGATGAAAATGTTGCTTTGGTTTCTATTATGTATGCAAATAATGAAATAGGAACAATCCAAAATATTGTGGAGTTGTCAGCTGTTACACACCGATTTGGGGCATTATTTCATACGGATGCTGTGCAGGCAATAGGTCATATCGGTGTGGATGTAAAAAAAGAGGGAATTGATCTTCTCTCGGCTTCAGCACATAAATTTAACGGTCCAAAGGGGATTGGATTTATATATATAAAGGCAGGAGCGGAAATAGCTCCGTTGATTACTGGTGGTTCACAGGAATTTGGAAAGCGCGCCGGTACAGAAAATGTTGCTGGAATAGTAGGAATGTCAGTGGCTCTAAAGGAGAATTTTAGTGGTTTGAAAGAGAACATGTATTTCGTTTCCGGCTTAGAGGAAACCTTTTTGGAAATCATGCAGAGAAGTGGGTTAGATTTTTGCATCAATGCCAATGCTAATAAAATTCCGGGAAATATTTCTCTTTCTTTTTTTAATGTTGAGGGAGAAGTTTTGTTGCATCGTCTTGATCTGAGGGGGATAGAAATAGCGACAGGTTCAGCATGTGATTCACAGAATACAAGGATATCTCATGTGATTCGTGCAATCGGGGTTCCGGAAGAATATGCGAAGGGAACGGTACGTATTAGTTTTGGGAAAGATAACACAGAAGAAGATGTTGAAATTATAGCAAAAGAACTAATTAGAGCCGTAAAAGGACTTATGGGAGGCAGGTGATTCTGTGAAAAAATCAGATGAGAACAAAACCGATGATGAGATGGATGAACTGGCTGGAATCAAGCCAAAACAGAGTGAAAAAAATCCCATTCCTAAAAGAGCAGCTTATCGTCGGGAAGAAAACAGGCGAAGGGCAATAGAGGAAAAAGAAAAAGATTTTTATGCCAATCAAAAGCCAAAGAATAGTGGGAATCATGAACGGACATTTCATAGTAAAGAAAAATCTATGCCGGTAAGAAAGAAACCTATGCCGGATGGAGATATGTTGCTATCTGACAGATTTCCGGAGATCATAACTGATGCGATTTATTTGCAAACGGGCGAAAAGTGCTATTTTAGTAGTTATGCGCAGTTAGTGGATAGAAAAGTTGTAAAGGATTATATAGGGAAGTCTTTTGGCATCTCAGCACCGGGATTATTTAAGGGACACCGTTTTGGCAGCGGATTATCATGGAAAAAGGAAATTGGTGAACATGAAGAACAACATATTTATGATGGGATGTTATATGTAACGAATAAGCGGACTATTTTTGTAGAGCAAACGAAGGGATTTGATAAACGCCATACTTCCATATCTGCGATTAAGCCTTTTTCTGATGGAATTGAAATACAGTATGGATCAAAAACATATATGCTGGGGGTAAGTGATGCAGGGAGGTTGTATGAATTGTATGGGTTGATGCATTAGAAGGATTCTAAAAAAGTGAAATTTTACTTTCCAAAATAGATAATACTATAGGATGGCAAGAATTTCTATGTTTCATGAAGTAATCCTTATGGAAGAGGTTAGAGGAAAAGTATTTGCTACTGATAAGTAACATTGTTGAATTGTTAATAATCAATGGGTGATGTGGAGAGGAGGCATTTATGAAGGCGCATAAAGTCCCGGCAACGTATTATTCTTCATGGAAAGCGGAAAATACTAACCATAGCTTTTATGTATTTTATAAAAATAAATTGAACATCAAGGGAAAAAGTAAAACTTACAAAGCACCAAAGAGACTGACTCAAGAACATTCCTATTTTATTGAAGAAGATTTTTATTATATTAAAATATGGGAAATGCCAGGTGCATTTTATAAACTTCGAAATGAGGTAAATGAATTTTTGAGTGACTGCAATTATAGGATTATTTGTAAAGATTTTTGTGATGAAGATACAAATGATTTGATAGAAATAGAAATTGATGATTATGAAAAATTTATGAAGTATAGAGATGTTATGGAACAATGGGAAATATATGATCAATGTAACAATAGTGTTTGTTTAGAAGATTTTAAAAATACTTTGGAAATATTTATTTTTGATAGAGTAGGAACTCTCATAGAAGAATATTTTGCAAATAATTTGGAACCAAAATGGAATTATGTTGTGCGAGAAATAGATATATTAGGAAAAGGTAATGAACTTTTTCGATTAAGGAATAAGCAGGATTTTTTAGAATTTTTTGTAATTCAATATTTGAGATTAGATAATTGTATGGAAGAATATATCAGACCAGAATTAACGAGGATAAAAAATATAGTTGTATCAATGGGAATTGATGAATCCTCTATTAGTCAACTAGAAAAAACAGATGGTATTTTTGAGGAAAAAACATATTTTTATGGTTGGTTATTGGATATTGCTAAAGGAAATGTTTCTTTTTTGCAAAAAAATATAAATATGATTGATAGTAATTATATTTTGGATTTGTTGTGTACGGATTCAGATATTGGATTTCTGACTTCACCAATGCCTTGCGTTGTAACGAAGTG
>CADBMP010000337.1 GCA_902795775.1 uncultured Lachnospiraceae bacterium
CATGATCATGCCCCTCTGTCCCATAGGAATATACTCATCATACAATTTCTGGTTCAGCAGCGGGAGCAAAAGTCCGATCAGGGCAGATAGCACCGTCAACAGGATCAATTCCAGTACATCATAGAAACAGAAACTCTGCAGACAGAACTTGAAAAAATCCTTTTTCCCCATACTTTTCTCTGGAAGTGGCCGGTAGACCATATATGCCTTTGGATCACAGGTTTCTGCCAGATGTTTTGTCAGCCTGACCGGCTTTTCCCCATCCCTGTACAGCATATAGTGATGCTGTCCTTTCTGTACACACGCTGCTGGCTCCTTTCTTTCCCCGATCAAAACGATCAGCGCACCGGCATCTGTGCGGTACCAGTTTTCTTCCAGCAAGACTTCCCTGCATGGAAAGTGTGATATCCTGGCAATATCCATGACCGTAAGACGATCGCCGCTGCATTCTTTTACAGTTTCGTATGGAGCAATAGGAATCCCGCTCTTTCTGCATAAAAGCGCAGTCATACGATATAACGGAGTTTCCTCTCCCTTCTCTTCCTGAAATTCCTCCCTTTCAAAAAGGGACAGGAGAAGGTTCGCTGTTTTCCTTTCCGTCTCCTTTTTATTTTTCTCGGTCCGTATTGCATAAGCATCTTCCTGCACCAGACGTTTCCTGTAGAAATCTACCATGGTATTTTCAAAATTTTCTCCTATGCCGTCCGATATCTGATGATGATTTATGAATTTATTCTTCAATGGATTCGTACAGAGACCTGGCATACATGTGATCACCACTTCCTCATAAGCCACCAGACAGAACCGCCATACCTGATAATCCATATCCTGATGGGCAAATGCCGGGATGACCTCATTTTCTTCCACTTCGCACAAAAAGATCCTCCGTCCGATTTTTCCTTTATTTACAGGAACAATGTAGACAAAGGCTTTCCCTCTCATGATGCGGAACGCATCACTGCTGTTCTGTGTAACATAATAAGAGCCACCTTTTAAGTATATAGAATCTGCTGCTATCGTCTTCATGTATATCTCCTTGCCATCCTGCTTTCAAAAAAATCTCCATGCCACATATATGCGGTTCAAACAATCAACATATCTTTGGTATGTTATGCACCTTGGACACTTTTGAAAAAAACTGTTCCAGAACTATTTTCCACCTTACTGCATTTTCATAAGTTCCACATAAACACCATTCATCCCGGTCAGTTCTTCATGTCCCCCGCGCTCTATGATTTTCCCATCTTTCATCACGAGAATCTCATCACAATTTCTCACGGCGCTCAGACGGTGTGCCACAATGATACAGGTGCAGCCCCGCCTCTTGATATTATCAATGATCTTCTTTTCCACAATGGGATCCAGGGCACTTGTCGCCTCATCCATGATGAGGATCGTCGGATTTGTCACCAATGCCCTCGCAATCTCCAGCCGCTGCCTCTGTCCCCCCGATAAGTTGCTCCCGCCTTCTGATAACCGGAAATCATACGCACCCGGCTTTTCTGTGATCATCTCGTGGATACATGCATCCTTGGCGGCATTGATCATATCTTTTTCCAGGACAGCCGGATTCCACAGTGTCAGGTTATCCCGGATGGTACCTGAAAACAGGGAAATATTCTGACTCACAGTCGATATGCTCACATGCAGCACATCTTTCGGGATATCCGATATTTTCACACCGTCAAAACAGATCTCCCCTTCCCACGGCTGGTATAAACCGCTGAGCATCTTGGAAACCGTCGATTTCCCACAACCGGACGAACCCACAAAAGCAACAGAACTTCCTGCATCGAGAGAAAAAGAGAAATCCGTGATAAGTGCCTGCGCCAGTTTGCTATATCCAAAAGTTATCCCGCTGCATTCTACCCTGCCGGATAACTTCGCCCCCTTCACCTGTTTATTTTCCACATTTGTAAAACCCTCATCCAGAGGATACTCCATTATGTCATTTACACGTTCCATATCCGCCTTTAAAATCTGCACCTTTTTCACGATACCTACCAGATCCTCCACCGGATCCGCAAAGGAACCGTACAGACTGATAAAGGCCGTAAGCATTCCGAATGTCATCCTCCCATCTATCACGAAACCTGCCCCGATCACCAAAAGGGCTACATTCGTAACACCGGATATGGCTGACGGCACGGCACCGATCGCTGTCTGAAACCGTGTCACCTCCTGCTCCTTACTGGCCGCCTTTGCTTCAAAGCCTAATATCCTGGACGTATAAATCCCCTCAACCCCGCACGCTTTCAGCGTGGAAGTAATGCCAAAGCCTGCGCACAGGGCACCGGAGAGTTTCCCCTTATCCTGCTGCATCTTCATGATCATATCAGAAATCTTCCCGGAAGAAATTTTCGCAGTAATGATATTGACTAAAATCCCCAGGATGCCGATCACAGTCAGTTCAGGACTATATGCCAGCAGCAAGAACAGATAGAAGAAAGCAACAATCATATTCAGGACAGTCTCTGCCATATCTCCGGTAAGTACCACGTTCACATTATTATTATTTCCGACCCGGTTTGTCAGATCTCCTGAATATCTCTGTTCAAAAAAGCTGACCGGGAGCCGGAACATCCTCTCCAAAAAACTCTTAACAGAAAGAACCGCCATTTTGTTCTGCAGCCTGACCAAAACCTGGGAACGATAGAACGCAGCTGCTACTTCAAAAAGACATGTACAGAGCATGAAGAAAAGAAACTGCCCGAACCAGGGAACATCCGCCTTTCCGAGAAATTCATCCATAAAGACCTGCGACATGACCGGCAGGATCAGTCCCGGAAAAATCAATATGATCCCCAATAGGATCAGCTGTAACAGTGTGCTTTTCTGCCCGGACAATCTTTCCTTTATCAAAGGGATAAGCTGATTCTTCTTTTTTACTTTTACAAAACTGTCCGTAGGCTGGAAAGTCAAAACAACACCAGTAAAACCCTCATCCAATTCCTGCAGGGCGATCTTTCTTCTTCCAACGGCAGGGTCATTCAAATATGCGTATTTTCCCCGGAACCCCTCCAAAACCACAAAATGATTAAAATTCCAATGGATCATACAGGGCATCGGTAAATCCCTCAGACTCTCAGGCTCTTTTCTGTAACCATGGACTTCCATCCCGAAACGCTTTCCTGCACGCATAATATTTGCAGCATTGCATCCATCTCTGGTAACGCCAGTTTCAATCCGCATCTGTTCCAAAGGAATATATTTTCCATAATAAGCACAAATCATTGACATAGATGCAGCACCACATTCCGTTGCCTCCATCTGGTATATCGTCGGTGTCTTACAATATCCTTTTGCCATTTCTTCTCCACGTTCTCCCTATCAATATGCTTTGCCATTCCACAAAATAGTCTCCAACTCCACATTTTTAACTCAATCAACCGAAAACTGAGGGAATACCTTTGAAATAGGTGGATTTTCCTTAAGCACAAACTGTACAACAGCCTGCTCCCCACCTGATATCTCTCTTCCATTTGATTTCGGAGAAGAACTATGAGCCTTATCTGTATCATATTTCAATTTACAGCTCACAGCCACGACCGGTCCGTTCATCGTCAGCATATTCGCCATCTGTCCATCTGAGCCAAGAATCTCATTAATCGCTTCCCCCGATGAGATATATCTGTCGATGTTCATGATCTCTGCCTGCATATTTTCATTCCCGCCTGAACCGGCTGTCAGCCTTACCTTTGCATCCATGCCTTCCCTCAATTGCTTTGCAGTATCTAAGTCAACATAGCAGACCAATACAAGATCGTTTCCAACATTCGGAGAAATCCGGATGATCTCCATGTTCGGCATCACGACACTATCCCTGTCTACCAATATTTCTGTCACGATGCCGGACTGATCCGACAATATCTCCATATCCTCACCTTTCGAGCTATGGACTGTCAGAACTGCCTCCCCCTTTTTCACCGTCTGCCCGATACTGACCTTGACATCTGAAACAATACCGGAAGCAGTAGAATAAACGGTATTTGTATTATAACTGGGTACAAAAAATCCACCCACAGTTACTGTGTCCGGAATTTTTCCTACAAACGCCCAAATACAAACCAATACCGTAATCAATGCGGCAGCTGCAATCCCCATCCACGAGAAAGGGGATGTAATTTTCAGCATACAATCCAGCCTATCCGGAGAAGCCAGCCGCTCCATTGCAGATTTTCTAAATACACTTGACATCTGTCCTTATCCTTTCTTTTCAAACTTCATATCCATGCTTTATGAAATACTTTTTTATCTTTTCCTTTGCCCTGGTCAGAATCACACGGACATTGGAAGATGAAATCCCCAGCATCCCGGCAATTTCCTTTGAATTCTTTTGTTCAAAGTATGTCTTTTTGATAATGATCTGCTCTCTCTCAGACAGTTCATCTATGGCGCAAAGCACTATTTTCTTCTCTTCCTCCAGGATACAGGCTTCCTCTAAATACTCCTCGCTTTTCAATAGCGGCAGACTGTCTTCCTGATCCAAAGAAATATGCTGCTTTCTATCGCGATAGTAATTTTTTAAATGATTATTCATGATCGTATAGATCCATGTGGACACCGCTGCCACATCCGGGTTATAGGATTCATAATATCTGTAACATTTTACAAATATCTCCTGAGTTAAATCTTCTGCCTCAAAGGAATTATTAATCTTCTTTAAAACATAAAAAAATATTTTTTTATAATAGTTATTATATACTTCTTCAAACGGTTTCTTCTCCATATAATCTCCATTTCTGCTCTGCCTAAGCATGTCCGGTAAACTCTTGCATCAATGACTTATCAAATGTATATAATCCACATAAGGATTATTATGCCCAAAGTTATTACATAGCCAAATCAATACATAAATTGACGAGATACAAACCTGTTTGCTATACCTGTTTTTGTCAAAAATTGTAAACTACTACAAAAAAACAATAAAATACATTGAATTTATTGCTAATTTTAACAAAAGATGGTAATATTAATTAGTTGTATTTACATCTTTTATATTCCTAATAATCCTTATGTGGATTCATACCCCAACCAGCAATTCCATCTGGTTCAGCTGCTTTTGATGTTCCACATAGGATTCTTTCAGATAAATCCTCGTGGTTTCGATACTGCTGTGTCCCAAAATATCTGCCAGTTTTGCAATATCCTTATACAATGTGTAAAATGTCCTCGCAAACAGATGCCGCAAATTATGCGGAAATACTTTATCTTTTTC
>CADBMP010000338.1 GCA_902795775.1 uncultured Lachnospiraceae bacterium
AAGCACGCTTGCGAATATCAGGAATTCACAGGAGGAGCTGGAGGATGCAGTGAGGTCTGTGGGCGATAATCTGCAGGAGATTTCTGCAGCAGGAGAAAGTGTTGCAGGTGAGGCGGGAGAAGTGGCTGCAAGCATTACCTCGCTGAAAAGCACAGTGGAAAGCTTTTCTGTGTGATGGATTGGGAAGTTTGTTTTTTTTAATTGATTTTTATGTGAAAACTGCCTAAAATCTATGAACAAATGATTTTAGGCAGATTTTTTTTCCACAGAGCCATCGAAAGGAAGGGGGTCAGAAAAAGCTGACCGGCGGCTCAAGGAACGGTTTAAATATGCTGCCTGCGTGCAGCAGCTAATATCTGTATTTAGATAATAGTATTATAGTATTTTTTTAATAAAGCGGCAATGTAAAAACAAGGTACGCATTGCACTTCTTTTTTATATATGATATAATTAATTTATGATATCATTTTAAGTAAAGTATCATAGCTTGTGTAATGAAAAAGTTACACTTCACACGCATATGTGGACTGTAACATGAAAATTACGCAGGATGGACAGAGGGTCTGGTATATTGGCTGGTTTTGGGCAGCATAACAATGAAGCCTCCGGGGGGAGGCTTTTTTGAAGATATGATTCATATGGAAAGGAGAAAGGATATATGAAGGCTCTGGGGAGAAAAACTTCAAAAAGGAGAATGTGGCTTTGCTGTTTTGTGGCAGGATTTTTGGGAATGCTATTTCTATTTGCCGGTATGGGCAGCAGGAAAGCACTTTCAAAAACTGTCATGGAAAAAACTCCCATAAATACGGAAGTGAAATTGGTCATTCCGGATACAGTGGCAGATATGAAGGATGATTCCATGACAATACAGATTACAGATTATGAATTTGAAATAAGTGCATATGGTTTGGATTATTATTATCTGACAGTTAAATTCGTATTCCAGTCGTTAGGAAATTTAGGGAGAACAAGATGGGAAAGCAGAGCTGCTTTTTATGATCAGCGTGGAAATGTTCTCAATCGTCCGAATTCCGTGGACGGTTTCATTGAGTCAAATGAAAATGATATAGCGGCGCAGTTAGATAAAACATTTTCTTACAAGTTGTATGTTCCGTCTGACATTGCTTCCGATGTGTCAGCCATTGTTTTTCAGGAGCATTATCAAGATCCTGCATCACTTCCTGCAGATCCTTCCATGGGAGAGGCATCCTACTGGGATAATGTGCGGGTGAGCTATCCTCCTGAGATTGCAAGCATGAATGATGATACCATGCGTGCAAGAATTAAAAATTATTATTTTGAAAATTCAGAAACAGGACAGGGATATTATCTGTACATCAACATAGAATTTACATCTCTTGGCAGGCGGGGCAGCATGTGGGCGAGCAGGGCCATCTTTCGTGACCAGTACGGCAATCAGATAGAAGGCGGAATAGGGGATAATTATGGATATTTTGGTTCCGCGACCACCATTGCACTTGGCAGGTCATATACATTTGGAATAGAAATTCCGGAGAACATAAAGAAAACGGTAGCTTCCATTGAATTTGTGGAATCTTGGGCAGGAAATACAAATCCTTCCATTAATCCGTCTGTCTCTGCTGCTCCGACGGCTTATCCGGGGGGAAGAAAAGCACAGACAGTGACGGCGAAAAATATGAAGAAGACACTTGGGGGAAAAAGCGTTAAGCTTTCTGTGGGTGGAAGCTATTATACGTCCCTTTCCTTTAAGAGCAGTGATACAAAGGTCGCAGCCGTAACAGGGCATGGTTCTTATGCCACCATCAAGCTGAAAAAGGTGGGAAAGGTTAAAATTACCATTACGGCGCCGGAGACAGCACAGTATAAAAAAGCAGAAAAGACAATCACGTTAAAGATTGTTCTTGCCGCTCCGAAGCTCAATGTGACGGTAAAGGGCGGCATAATGACGGTAAGCTGGAATAAAGTAAAGGGAGCGGCGCAGTATCGTCTTAGTGTGGTACAGCATGGTGTACGTTCCACAGGAATGTATACAAAAAAAAGAATACTGGCGAACGGCATCACAAAAGGAAAAAAATATACGGTCAAGGTCAAGGCATTAGACAGCAAAAAGAAATTTACAAGCGGCTGGGCAAAGAAAACGGTGAAAACCTGATGGGAGAGGCATATGGAAAAAGGAAAGATAAGAGCTGGCAAATTTTATAAGAGCGTTCTTTTTATGCTGTATACGGGACTTTTTGTGATGTGCGCAGGGATTCCTGTAAAATCAGCAGGAGCAGCCATTTTTGTGGAACAGGCCAACAGCAAGGCACCGGAGGTCAGGGCTTATGTGCAGGGCAGTGTAAATCAGGGTTCCACATTTAAAGGGAGAATCACAGGTACGGACAAAAATGGAAATACAGCTTCCATTTCTCTGGTGCAGGACGGGGAAACAAAGCCTGCATCAGAGGAGGATGGAGTCACCAGATATATTTTTTTAATTGACAATTCCGGCTCTGTAAATGAGGCGCAGTTTAAAGAAGTAAAAAATTGTCTGGCAGATTTTAGAAAGACACTGTCCAAAAGAACACAGGATAAGATGTCAGTTTACACAGTAGGTGTAAAAGATGCGAACCAGAGATGCGGAATTGTTTTGGACGGAGTTTCAGGGGGTGGCGCATCCGGTGATGCAAAAAAAATCCGCGCCATCAAAA
>CADBMP010000339.1 GCA_902795775.1 uncultured Lachnospiraceae bacterium
AAATGCAAACACCTGTCCAAAACTTCTTACATCCATCCATTTTTCACAAGCAATTTTGGCATAACTTTCACTATCCTTCGCCTTCGCTGCTTTTACAAGCTCCGGCTCCATCTTTGCCCTGTCATTTAAACTTTTCGCACCATCCTCACATCTGTCCTGTGATTGTACAAAAATTTTCTGTCCCATATCCTGCAAACGATTTCTAATTTTTCTTTTGATGCACACATCTGAGATTTCCCCATAACCTTCAAAATTCTCTCTCGGTCTGTTTCCATTTAAAGGATCCCCGTTCGGATTTGCCTTATTTACTGTAACTAATACCACAAAATCAATCTTATTCATCAGCTTCGCCATTTTCTTTCTCCTCCTTTTTCCATTTTCTTAATTCTGCATATTGATGATAATAACCAAGTAAATATAGTTCATCTAATGAATCATTATTAAAAGCATCTCCTCCTAACCTTCCAAATATTTTTTCCAATATTTCCGAATAAAAATTTTGTGATGCTCTGGAAAGTCTATCCATATAAGGATTCACTCTCTCTTGAAGCTCTATGCTTGTCTTTGCCGGCTTTCTTACAAACATACTCCAAAATTTTTTTGCATTCGTAATGCGTTTTTCATTTTCATCTCTATTTTCTTTAGAAAAAAGTGCACTTTCTTCTATTTTATTAAAAACTGCTAATAAACATCCAAATAAATAACTTCTACCCAAATTATAATTTAAAGACATACAATCTCCTTTCTTTCCATCATCAAATCGGCATTTCCGTATCACTGCACAGGCAATCTCCAAAATTTTATTTGCATTATATTTACTGTACCGCTGAGGCTCTCCCGCATTTATTACCAAAATACGCATAATATCTTTAGGCATTTTTTTCCGCTGTGTGATGCAAGGCATTATCCGGTCAATATTTTTCTTTAACACTTTTCCATCCAAAGCAAGCATCCCATTTTGTTCCGTTCCATACGCAGCTAAAATAATATCCTTCGGCAATGGTGCAGCAATACCTCTAAAAAAAATCCCTTTCTCTAATTTAGGATAAGTAAGCATCCATGCACATTCCAGCTGCCACTTTTCCAAATTGTCCAAAAAATCATCCTTTGGCATTTCTGAATAATAATTAACCGCTAACCGCCCCTGCAATGCGCCATCTGCCGTATCTACAGATACAATCGCAACCAGATCTTCATCATTTTGTTTTTTTTCAATCTGCGAGTTATTTGTTGCATTAACAGATGTAATCGTAACCTTGTCTGTATCATCGGTTCTCAATTTCTTACGAAAGCCCGCTATCGCCATATTGACCTGTCTTGCATAGCTTTCTCTCGTGTCCGAACCCTGAGCCTCCTCTTTTGAACCTAAAGTAAATCGACAAGGATGTGGAACATCTGATTTTCCATCAGAAAAACAGACTATGCTTTCCGTATCATTTTGATATCCTTGATTTGCTATCAACCAACGCAAAGCATTATGAGCTTTTTGACCAGACAGATATCCGATTCCAACTGCCTGACTTGCATCTATAAATCTGCCCCGATATGTAAATCCAGATGTATCATTAGAAGAAATCAGTTTTGCTTTATCTCCACTATTCCGAATTTTTGCCGGAAGTTTGCCTGCAAGTTCTGTTTCTTGTCCTGTAATATAGTCTATACCTATGCAATCTAATTTTGATTGATAATAGCTTATAAAACTTTCAATTATCTCTTTTTTTTCCCATACTCCCTTTACGTTTTCATCTTCTCTATCAGGAACTACGGTAAACCTTACAAAATCGCCCTCCGTTTTTACAATTTCTTTTTTTTCATCTCTCGTTAAATCTTTCATCAAACTTCCTTTTTTTAAATAACGATAAATGACCTTTACATCTTCCGGTGTTTCCGGTGCTTCTGCCCACAGCCTCAACTGCTCTATATATGCTGCATAATATGACTCCATTGATTTGTCCGGCTTAAAATACTCATCATAATCCCCCGCAACATAACAAAGCTTGTCACATAATGGCATCGGGCTAATTCCACTGCTTCGCGATGCAGAATCTTCCGTTACCGGAATCAGGGTACTTCCGTTCTCCTTTGGAATGGGTTCTGCCCTGACAAAATCTCCCTTACTGTTTAAGAATACATCTATCTGAGCTATTGCTGTCAAATGAGAAACCGGAAAAAGCATACTTTTATTTTCGCTTTTTTCCAAAATCTCTGATTTGCAATTATCATATACATCACATAGCATACCAAATAAACTCACACATTTCCCTCCTTTCCTTCTTCAAATTCCAATAAGCCGGAAAAATTAACGCCTGCTTCAAACTTCTTAACC
>CADBMP010000340.1 GCA_902795775.1 uncultured Lachnospiraceae bacterium
AAAACGAGTAACAATTATCGTTCAGAATGTCTAAAACCATGGAATTCGTAGGCAATTTGCGTGGATGAACTTCACGGATTCAGGGATATTTTTATACTTGCGCAAGGGATATCTTCTTTTGACGGGATTTCTTTTATCATTTCCAGATATCTTGCTTCAGCCTCTTTGATTTGTTTCTGTGGATCACTTAGAGTTTTATGATCTTCTGGCAGTTCTCTGTTCTTGATGTCTGGCTTTTTTTCTGCAATCCTGTCACAATCTGTTTTTATAGGATCCCAATGGTCTTTGATCAGACTGGCAAGTTCTGTTATCCATTTATTATCCATGTAAGGGGAAAGATCATTATCCGCAGTGCCTGATGCATTTCCTTTTACATTGTATGCCAGCAGCATCGCATCTAAGATGGAAGCGATCTCAAAGAAAAAAGGCATTTTATGCAGCGGAGCCAGATGGTACATATTTTCCATTAAGCTGTTTACCATATCATATATGTAGCAGCCACGATGCATGTAGAGCATCTGATCCTGGATAGCTGCCTTTGGGGTATGTCCGGAAATCAGAAGCTCGGTCTGTGCAATCGTTTCTTTGCATCTGTTTCGTGATAAAATGTATTCTTCATCAAGGCTGATGGTTCTGTCATTAAAGAACTTTATCGTAACGTCCCTGAGATCTTTCGTTCCGTCCTTTGGCCGGAAAAGATAAGTTTCTTTTCCGGTTTCATCATGCAGGAACATGGTTTTTTGTAATAGTTCCTGTTTTGTATCATCCGAAATGTCACCTAAGAACGTTTGATCTATCCCGAAATAAGCCGCCAATTGCTCGGCTCTTTTTTGTGGGATCGTTTTTTTCCCACTTTCCCATGCGCTTAGTGCCTGTCTGGTAACACCGATTGCTTCGGCCAGTTCACCAAGCGACAGGTTACAGCGTATTCTGATATATTTTAATCCATTCATATAAAAACCTCCGATATTTGATAGATTTTTCGTGCACGATTGATTTTACGCATATTTTATATTTGGTTTACAGCAGGTGTCAACAGGGAACCGGTTCTTTTTTTATAAATGTGAAAAAAACATATATTCGATGTGCGAGGCAGGATTTTTGGACACCTGAAATGATAGGATGGAAATATAAAGAGACAGATAAAGTTTTGGTAAGAAAGACAGTCCGGGAACAGTGCATCGGCGGCTGAAATGTTGTTCGGGAAAGGTATCCGGCAGAATGCTTGGACAGAAAGGAAAGGTGACAGGTATGGCAATGTATGACTGGAATCATGACGGGAAGAAAGATATGTTGGATGATTACGTGGAATATAGGATGTATCAGGATTCGGTCCATTCAAACAGTGGCGGAAGGCTTGGAAACCACTCATCACGGGGGACAGGGAATGGAAACCTTTCAACAGGGGCAGCAATCTTCTGTACCGTTGGCGGGATGCTGTTCTCCGGGTATGTCAGCACCTGTTTTCCTGATATGCCGGCATTTTTGATGGTTCTGCTGTGGTTCCTGGGTTCAGGAGTCCTGGCGGCAGTATGCAGCAGTCTGAAAAAATAATCTTCGATTTTATCTGTATCAGAGAGAAAAAAAGTTTTATATTTTGGTCCATGGGTGTAAAATGACAGGAGATAAATCATCAGAAAACGGAGGGATAAAGCATGGGAGGAACGACGAGCCAGAAACTGAGACTGACCTATCTGGTGCAGATCCTGCAGAAGAGAACAGACGAGGAGCACCGGATGACGATGCCGGAACTGATCCGTGAGTTGGGGAATTACGGGATCAAGGCGAACCGGAAGACGATTTATGATGACATAGAACTTCTGCGCATGATCGATGTGGATATCATCGGGGTGCAGGAGGGGCAGAGCTATTATTATTACCTGGGGAGCAGGGAGTTCGAGCTTGCGGAACTGAAACTTTTGGTCGATTCGGTGCAGTCTGCAAAATTCATTACAGAAAAGAAGTCAAATGAACTGATCCGGAAAATCGAATCTCTGACGAGTGAGCACAATGCAAAGCAGCTGGAGCGTCAGGTCTATGTTTCGGGATGGACCAAAGCAGACAATGAAAGCATTTATTATAATGTGGATAAGATCCATGCGGCGATCGCGTCCAATTCAAAAATCTGTTTTAAATATTTCCGGTGGACCGTGGAGAAAAAGCAGGAGCTGCGGCACAATGGAAAGATCTACTGCATCAGCCCCTGGGCACTTTCCTGGGATGACGAGAATTATTATCTGGTGGGATACGATACGGAAGCGGATAAGATCAAACATTACCGGGTGGACAAGATGCTGCACTTGGAAATCGTGCCGTATAAGAGAGAGGGAAAAGAGCTGTTCCGTAAATTTGATATGGCTGCATATTCCAAAAAGGTGTTCGGGATGTTTTCCGGTGTGGAGCAGAAAGTGAAGCTCCGTTTTGAAAATGAGCTGGCGGGGGTAGTGATCGACCGCTTCGGAAAAGATGTCACGATGTTCCGGTCAGATGAGGAACATTTTACTGTTCTCGTGGATGTGGCGGTAAGCAGGCATTTCCTCGGCTGGATCATTGCACTCGGAGACGGAGTGACGGTCCTGGAGCCGGAGAATGTGGTAGAAGAAATGCGGGAAATCGGAAAGGGACTTTTGGGAAAATACCAGAAAAAGTGAAGCATGGGGATTGGAAAGAAATGATTTGAAGAACGATTCTGTTCTAAAAATTTCAAAGGGAACAAAGGGTGTGTTTGGAATTTGGGAGGAGGTGCGGCTATGAAGGTATGTGTGAGTGCCGGGGTACCGGAAAAACAGAGGATCTTTCATAAGAATGGCTGTATGTATGCACAGAGGATGAATCCTGTAAACAGGCAAACTATGGAAGAAGAAAAAGCAGAGAGGCTGGGATACCGGCCGTGCAGGTGCTGTTCCGGGTTAAGGGGAGAG
>CADBMP010000341.1 GCA_902795775.1 uncultured Lachnospiraceae bacterium
AGTATATAATAACAAAGTATATGTTTAAGAATCATTACTTTGGAAAAAATAGAAAAGTGAGATGCGTGTTGAAAGGAGAAAAAATTCATGGCCAGCAGTAATATCGGAATTGATCTCGGCACAGCAAATGTGCTTGTTTATATAAAAGGGAGAGGTGTGGTTTTAAGAGAACCGTCAGTCGTTGCCTTTGACCGCGATACCAATAAAATCAAGGCAATCGGGGAAGATGCCCGTCTGATGCTTGGACGTACACCGGGTAATATTGTGGCAATCCGGCCTTTAAGACAGGGCGTTATTTCAGATTATACGGTTACAGAAAAAATGCTTCGTTATTTTATTCAGAAGTCCAGTGGGAAATCACGCTTTCGTAAGCCGCTTATCAGTATCTGTGTGCCAAGTGGAGTGACTGAGGTGGAAAAAAAGGCGGTAGAGGATGCTGCTTATGAAGCTGGTGCAAGGGAAGTTGCGATTATTGAGGAGCCGATTGCAGCAGCGATTGGAGCCGGGATTGATATTTCAAAGCCATGTGGAAATATGATTGTTGATATCGGAGGTGGTACGGCTGATATTGCTGTCATTTCTCTGGGAGGCACAGTGGTAAGTGCATCGATTAAGGTGGCGGGAGATAATTTTGATGAAGCAATCGTCCGTTACATGAGAAAGACGCATAATCTCCTGATTGGTGAGAGGACTGCGGAAGAAATTAAAATGAAGATAGGCTCTGCGTATCAGAGGCCGGAGCTTGTGACTATGGATGTTCGCGGGCGTAATCTGGTGAGTGGTCTTCCAAAGACGGTTGAGGTGACATCAGATGAAACGCTGGAAGCATTGAAGGAAATCACTTCCCAGATTGTGGAGGCAATCCACAGCGTATTGGAAAAGACTCCGCCTGAGCTTGCTGCAGATGTGGCAGACAGGGGAATTGTCCTTACAGGCGGCGGCAGCCTTCTTTACGGACTGGAAGAGCTGATTGAGGAGCGGACCGGAATCACAACGGTAACAACAGAAGACCCAATGACTGCCGTTGCCATTGGAACCGGTAAATTCGTGGATTTCCTTGCTGGTGTCAGGGATGAAAAATAAAGAACCGGAAGAAGGGTTCTGGAAAAAAATAACAGATGTTTTTGGAGCCTGTGAGTAAACAGGCAGGACAAAGAGGTCGATATTATTAGTAGAATTAGGTGTCTTTGATGCCGAAATGTGTATCTGTGATGTTAAAATGCACAGATACACATGGGAAAGGGGCTTACATGGTAAGAGGTTTATATACTGCATATACAGGTATGCGGAATGAACAGAGGCGGTTGGATATTATTTCTAATAATTTGGCAAATTCAGCCACAGTCGGTTATAAGGAAGAAAATGTGGTCAGCCGTTCTTTTGCGGATTATATGGCAGTAAAGGTCCGGGATGGTTCTGTCGATTTTATTGACCATAGGATTGGGACCATGAATCCGGGCGTGAAAATTGGAGAGACTTACATGGACTGGGGACAGGGTTCTCTCCGCCAGACAGAAAATACATACGATATTGCCATTGAAGGAAAAGGATTTTTCACGATGCGCGTGATGAACCGGAATGGGGAAAATTCTATTAAGTATACCAGATGTGGTACGTTCAAGTGTACGAATGAAGGATATATTGTGGATGCAGACGGAAATCATCTGCAGGGTTCCAGTGGGGATGTAAAGGTTCCGTTAGATGCAAATGAAATTGCCATCAAGGAGAATGGCTCCGTATTTGCAGATGGAGTGGTCGTGGACCAGATTCAGCTGACGGATTTTGAGGATTACAATTATTTACAGCTTTACGGGGATAATATGTTCGATGCTGTAAACGGTGCAGTGACCATACCGGCAACGGGGCAGCTTCTTCAGGGATATACGGAGCAGTCAAATGTAAATGTGATTTCTGAAATGGTTTCCATGATTACGATTACCAGGGCATATGAGGCAGGACAGAAAATGATCCGGACACAGGATACATTGCTGCAGGCATCTGCAAATCAGATTGGTAAGGTATAAAACGTAACACTTTCCTGACGGAAAGTGTTACTTTAGGAAAATGCAAAAAGCGTGCATTTTCCGCATCGCAAGTAATGTGAAACTTTAGGAAAATGCAAAAAGCGTGCATTTTCCGC